>JAOUDE010000111.1 GCA_029859455.1 Ignavibacteria bacterium
TCGGGATCCGGAAAGCGATCGGCGCACCAAGAAGGAGTATCCTCCTTCAGTTTCTGATCGAAGCATCGATTCTCTGTCTTATTGCAGGGTTGATCGGGCTCGTGATCGCTTACGTCGCGAGTCTGATTGTCGACCAGCTCCTTCTTCCGACCGCAATGCCCTTCTCGATGGTATACCTCGCGGTCGTCATTTCCCTTATTGTCGGAGTTACTTCAGGATTCCTTCCTGCCTTCCGGGCCTCGAAGATGGATCCGGTGGAGGCACTGCGCTATGAGTAGGATTATTTTCCATCTTGTGACTTTCCGGGAAAGCCTCCTGATGGCGCTCACGGCGATTCGGACCAACAAGCTCCGGACAGTCCTCACGATGCTCGGAATTGTCGTTGGGGTCTTCTCGATCATCGCCGTGATGACGGCGATGGGAGTCCTCCGCAACAGCATCGAACAGGGGCTCACCCAACTCGGCGCGTCGACCTTCCAGATCCAGAAACATCCTGCCGGGTTCAACTCGGGACACAGGAACCGCACCAGGAACCGCAAGGACATTACCTATGAGCAGGGTCTGGCTGTCTGGGAAAAGACCACGCTCGCAGAGGCGGTCGGACTCGAGGTCTGGCAATTCGGGCGGATTGTCTGGTGGGAGGGACAGAAGACAAATCCGAACGTGAGTCTTGCGGGTGAAAATCCTGAAGGACTGGTGACGAACAACTGGGGTGTTGAGAGAGGACGGGGCTTCAACAAGGAAGATATGGATCTCCGTAAGGCGGTGATTATCCTGGGTCAGGCTGTGGCGGAGAAACTGTTCCCCCCGAGGGTGAATCCGTTGGGAGAGTCGGTCAAAGTGGACGGTGTTCTGTATGAAGTAATCGGGATCTTCGAGTCGAAGGGGAGCGCGCTCGGAGGAAACAATGATAACTTTGCGGCTGTTCCCCTCCCCCGTTTCTTCGACACATATGGAAAGAGGGCCAGAAGTGTCAACATTATGGTCAAGGCACAGAGCCAGGAGGTTTTCGAGGATTGCCTTGAACAGGCCCGCGGTGTTCTTCGGACGGCGAGGAAGGTGGATCCGGGTGAGGAGGATGATTTCGCCTTCTTTTCGAATGACTCCGTGATCAATTCGTTCAATGATTTTACCGCAGACTTTCGTCTGGGGGTTCTTGTCATCAGCAGTATCGCCCTCCTCGCAGCAGGGGTGGGGATCATGAACATCATGCTGGTGTCGGTGACGGAACGGACCCGTGAGATCGGCATCCGGAAGGCGATCGGAGCACAAAAATCTGATATCCTGAGCCAGTTTATCCTGGAGGCGATTATCCTCTGTCAGATCGGCGGCTTTGCGGGTGTTTTTCTCGGAGTGGTGGCGGGAAACGCTGCCAGCATTCTGTTTGAGGTGCCGGCGATTATTCCGTGGGAGTGGGTTGGGATCGGATTCGGCGTTTGTTCACTTGTCGGCCTGATCTTCGGCGTCTACCCGGCCTGGAAGGCGGCTGTCCTTGACCCGATCGAAGCATTGCGGTACGAGTAGCGGTCAGGCCTGGAGCGCGCTCCGGACCGATCCCAGGATTTCCGAGATACGGTACGGTTTGTGAATCACTTCCATCGCCCCGCGACGGAGGAGTTCCGCCCGCCGCTCCCCGTCCAGAAAGCCGGTACAGAAAATCAGTTTTACCTGCGGATTGATTTCCACAAGTTTCTTCAGCACACCTTCTCCGGAAAGGCGGGGAAGGCCGATATCAGAAAGAACAAGGTCGATCGACTTCCAGGACTTCTGATACTGTTCAACACCCTGTTTGCCGTCATTCGCCTCGAGAACTGAGTATCCGGACCTCGTCAGAATCTCCTTCATCAGCTCCCGCAGGGGAGCCTCATCTTCAATCACCAGAATCGACTCGCCCCCGCCCGGCGCCTCTTTGGCAATCGTCTCCGAGATCTCTTTTATCGCATGCTTCAGCAAGGGAAAATAGATCGTGAATGTCGTTCCTTCGCCGGGAGTGCTCTCGACATCGAGGTAGGCATGGTGATTCCTGACGATGCCATGGACAATCGACAGCCCAAGCCCGGTCCCCTTGCCGATTTCCTTGGTGGTGAAAAACGGATCGAACATCCGGCGCTGTACTTCCTCCGAGATTCCATCGCCTGTATCCCGGACCTTCAGAGCGACATAGTCCTCGCCATTCAGTGTCCCGCCGACCGCCTGGACGACCTCTTTAGGTACCGCGAGCACTTCGATGCTGAGCCGTCCTTCAGGGTCATTATCGGGGTCGCTGGTCATCGCATCCCGGGCGTTAATACAGAGGTTGAGGAGAACCTGATGAATCTGTGACTCGTCTCCCATCACCACTCCCTGGTCTGCGTCGATATTGACGTCGATCTGAAGAGTCTTCGGGAATGAATGGTCAAGAATTTTTTTCACCTCGGTGACCACGTTGGACAGCGATATCGGCACAAGCCGTGATGCTTCCGCCCTTGAAAACTGAAGAAGCTGTTTTGCGATCGCCGAGCCGCGGAGCGTCGCTCCCTCGATCATGCTTGTATACCGTTCGATATCACCGTTGGCGGCGACCGTCTTGATCAGGTGTGTCGCCGTCAGTACAACACCCATCACGTTGTTGAAGTCATGCGCGATACCGCTGGCGAGCTGGCCCACCGCTTCCATTTTCTGTGACTGGACCAGCTGGCCCTCGAGTTGCTTTCGTTCCGTGATGTCGCTCATCGTTCCGAGCATACGGTGTGCCCGGCCACTCTCATCTTTCAGGAACACACCGTGGTCCTGGACACTGGTATAGGAACCGTCCTTGTGACGAAGCCGGTATTCCACGTCATATTTTTCCGCATTCATCAGAGCTTCGTTCAGAAGCTGGACGGCATGTTCACGATCATCCGGGTGGATATGCTGTTCCCAGCGGCTGATATCCATGAGTTGGAATTCATCGGTGCTGTAACCGGTCATGCTGAGGATAGCGCCTGACCACTGGATCCGGCCCGACGACACATCGAAGTCGTACACCAGCTGGCCGGTCTGCTCTGCGATCACGCGATAACGCTCCTCGCTTTCCCGCAATTCCTCTACCGTACGCTTCCGATCGATGGTGCGGGCGACCTGTGAAGAGACGAATTCCAGAATCTGCTGTTCCTGCTTCCCGTAGGCGGTCGGGTCAGCATAGTGCTGGACGACCATCACTCCGATCGTCTGATTGTCGAGGATCAGCGGGACGCCGAGCCACACCGGTGAGTACACCCCGATCAGTTCGGTCTCACCCGATTTCTGGAGCATTTTGTCATACTCCTGATCGCACAGGAGGGAGATTCCCTTTCGGAGAACGTATTCTGTCAGACCCTTCCCCGGTTTCTTCGGCTCTGGGCGGTCATCGACCTCATCGACAAAATAGGGGAAGGAGAGAAGGTCTTTCTTTCGGTCATAAAGGGCGATGTAGAAATTCTGAGCCGGCATGACCTCTCCGATGATCGTGTGAACACGCTCGTACAGGTCATCGAGGGTGCTTGCGTTCTCGGCAGCCTGGGCTATCCGGTACACGGCGTCATTCAGCTGTTCGGTCCGCTTCTGCTCAGTGACATCCACCATCACGCCGCGCAGCTTTACGGGCTGACTCTCTTCCGTAATGATGCTGACAATATCCCTCAGCCAGACGACATGTCCGTCCAAGTGGAGCATCCGGAAATCGAATACGTGGTCGCGGAGCTGGCGGGCTGATTCCCTGCTGTACGTAAGGACCCAGTCCTTATCGTCCGGATGCATTCTCTCCTCCCAGAATCCCGGAGCCAGCCACTCCTCCGGAGGAAAACCAAGCAAACGCCGCGCAGGCTCGCTTACGAATGTAAATCTGAAAGTCTCCGGATCCGCCTCCCACACGATTCCATCAATTGTGTTGACGAGTCCTTCATAGTTTTCCTTCGCTTTGTGGAGAGCAACCTCGGAGTTCTGCCGTTCGGTAATGTCGCGGAAACTCCAGACACGGCCGACCGGGACCCCGTTCAGGATCTGAGGTTTCGAGAGCCGCTCGAACACCCGTCCGTCAAGGCATTGGATCTGATCCACACTTTCCGCTTCCGGCTGGGCATACAGATCCTTGATGCGGTTCAGGAATTCTTCAGGCTTTTCCAGCTGCGAAAGAACGTGATTGATCGCTCTCTCATCGTCTTTGCTCTCGAGAAGGTCCGTTGGCAGGTCCCACATCTGAGTGAATTGTTCATTGAATGTGACAATTTCGCCTTCGCTGTTCACCACCAGAATCCCGTCGGCGGTGGATTCGAGGGTTGCCTTCATCAGGGAGAGGGAGTGCTCCGTTGCCATCTCTGCGAGTCTCCGCTCTCCGACGTCGCGATAGTTGATAACGACCGCGTTGACGAGATCATCATCGAGGAGGTTGGTCGCTACCCCTTCGATCCATCTCCAGGATCCGTTCTTGTGCCGAGTGCGGAGCTGAGCGGTGGTGGTTCCTGAGGGGGAACCGAGTAGTTCAGTGAACATTTTCTCCGCTTCCGGCCGGTCGTCCGGATGAAAAAGGTCGAAGACGCTCGTTCCTATCAATTCTTCAACGCCGTATCCAAGAACCCGGTCAACCGAGGGGCTTTCATAAAGAATGTTCCCGTCCCGTCCGACCAGGGCTACTGCATCCGAACTATGTTCAAAAAGAGTTCTGAACCGTGCTTCACTTTGCTTCAGACTTTCTTCTGATAGTTTTCTCTCCGTAATATCCCGTGAGACTACGACCACGGCTGCAGGCTGGTCCGCTTTATCACGGACCAGGTTGCCCATTGATTCGATATGACGCGGTGTCCCGTCAACTGAGAGGAGCCGGTATTCGGTCCGCTGTCCCTTTCCGGTCCGGATGGTCTCGAGGAACGCTTCCCGGATCCTTTCACGGTCCTCAGGATGGATTTCGGCGAAGGAATCGCTTCCCCTGAGGTGGGTGGTGTCACCGAGGATAGGTTTGTACGAGGGGCTGTTGTAAAGGCGCCGTCCCTCCGTATCAATTACGGCAATGAGATCGGAGGCGTTGTCGGTAATGAGGCGAAGGGTCTCTTCCCGTTCGCGCAGGGTTGCTTCGGACTTGTCCCGCTGGTCTCGTTCGGCCCGATGCCGGATCGCATTGTAGATGGCAGGTCCGATCCGATCGATATGGTTCCAGCCGACGCAATCGAACGCTCCGGCGTCGAGGACCTGGGATGCGCGGTCTCCATCGGTGGCGGATGTCACGACAATGAGGGGAGTGGATGGGTTGTGCTCGGTAAGCAGCGAGCAAGTTTCCCTGAGGGAGGGAAGGTCGGGCGGGTCGTCAGCCAGGACGACGTCCGGCAGAAAATCCTGGAGCATCTGCCGCAAAGATGGTATTCCGGGGGCCCGGACCGCTTCGAATTCCATCCGGGTTTTCCGGATCTGATCTTCAATGAGCCGTGCCCGATCCGGGTTGTCGTCGAGAAGGAGAACGCGCAATATTTGGCTCATGAGACAATTCCCCGTGCTGTGAACGACCTGTACCGGGTCTGAACATAGCAAAAGTCAGAGACGCGATCAACCCTCAGTGAGCGCGCCCGTCAGATGAACCAGCTAGTAGAGGAACATCGGCTTGTCCATTATCCGCGTGATGCGCGGCCGGTAGTTTTCTGGATCGTACAGTTCCTGGACGTCGACTGTCTTCTTCCCCTCCATGATCGTGTCGATCGGGACGACCGTGTATTTGCCTTCCCGGAGAGCCGCCATCATTCCGAAGGTTCCGGTCTTGATCAGATGACTTGCCAGCCCGGCATAACTGATCGCGACCATCCGGTCCAATGCATCCGGCTCGCCGCTCCGCATCAGATAGGCGACCTGCTGGTAAATGATATTGGAACCGGTCAACTTCCTGACAATCTCGCCGGTCTGGGCCCCGATTCCTCCAAGTTTGCGGTGCCCGTAGGCATCAGCCTTTCCCGACTCGACCAATTCCTTCCCGGTCATACGGGCACCCTCCGAGATCGTCATGATCGCATAGCTGCTCGGATTGGCCTCCTTATCCTTCAGGAGGAACCCGGCGAGGCGCTCGGGATCGAACGGGACTTCAGAAATAACCGAACGGTCAACTCCGGCAAGATATCCGGAGATCAGTGAGGTCTCGCCGGAGTTTCTTCCGAACAACTCAACAATGGCAATCCGTTCATGCGATCCTGCCGGTGTTCGAAGAGCGGTGATAAACTCCACGCTTCGGGTGATCGCGGTGGAAAACCCGATGCAGTAATCGGTCCCGTACACATCGTTGTCCATTGTCTTCGGGATCGCAATGACCGGGAACCCTTCCTTGTGGAGGCGGAGGGCATAGCTGAGGGTATCATCACCACCGATCGCCACCAGCAGGTCGATCCCGAGGTGACTGATTGCCTTCAGAACGTGCGGTGTAAAATCATACTTGGTCCCGTCATCCGAATGAGCGGAAGTCCGGAGAAAGGGAGGGATTTCACTTCCTTTGACTTTTCCCGGGTTCGTCCGGGAGGTGTGGAGAAAGGTCCCCCCGGAACGGTCGATCGTTCTTGTGTTTCGAATCGTGAGCGGTACGACCCGCTGTTCCGCGGCAGCGGGGTCCGCGGGATCATAATGGAGCAGTCCCGCCCATCCCCGACGAACACCGAGGACCTCATACCCCAGCCCGACGGAGTTGTGAACGAACGCCTTGATGCACGGGTTCAGACCAGGAACATCGCCGCCGCCGGTGAGAATGGCAAGTTTTTTCATGGGAGCTCTCCGACGACCTTATCCCGGCCACCGGATCGACCCGATTACCCTATCGTAGGCCTGCATATAGTCGGCCCGCTGGGGTTTGTACAGATCGAGTGTTGTCCGGATGACCTTGTCGTTCCGCACGACGAAGTAGAAGTGTCGTTCGACTGAGGCGGTTGGTGAGTAAGTAAGCCTCCAGGCAGGCTGGCCTGCGATCGTCACTTTTGATGAAGACGCGCCCCGGTAGTTCCCCTTGTTCTGTTCGAACACCTTGTCGACATCCAGACCCTCGGCTCCAAACACGTCAAAACGGATACTGCAATCCTGCCGCACCCCCCGCAACTGGACAACAAGATCGTTCTTTCCCTTCTTGGGGCTCTCGAAATTGAAATTATCGGGATATTCGAACGAGAAGTAGTCCGTTACATACCGTGTGAACTCCTCGGAGGGGAGTGTCTCATCCCGGCCGGGAACTTTCAGCTTCGGCATGGTGAATGAACGGAATGAGGAATCGAACACAGCGGTGTAGGCGGCATAGTGATCACCGAATCCGGAAAAGCCGAGATCATACAGGACCGTATCGGCAGCGATGAGGATCCGATGACCATTGATGATATTCGAACCGCCATAGTTCGCTGTGTAGGGGAGACGAATGCCGCTGTACTGACCCATCATGACCGGCGCTTCCTGGCCAAGCTGAAACTGGCGTTGTGCCATATCAGCCTTGATTGTCTGAATCCTGCCGGCGGGGTCTTCCTCCGAGACCACATCGACGCTGATTTCAACACCGGGTACTCCGACTCCCGCAGGGTCGATGTATTTCTGGTCAACCTCCGCGGCATTGTACATGCGAACACGTCCAACCTGGGCGTTGATGATCCAGCCTGCGGGATGCTCCAGGCTGAACCCGATTCCCGGATCCTGATAACGGACCATTTCGCCGACCGGAACCGGCTCCATTTTCCTTTCCTGGGCACATCCTCCGATAAGGAGCAGAGAACAGAGACCTGCTGCTGCCGAAACAGGTGCAAGAAATGAGGCGAGAGAGTTCATTGTAATTCCTTCCACGTGAATAAAATGTTATTGACCGGCCGGGACAACGGTCCGGTACCAGGGTTTCTT
>JAOUDE010000112.1 GCA_029859455.1 Ignavibacteria bacterium
TCTGGCTGGAATGGTGGCTGCTCCTGGTTGTGCTGATCGGCACGCTCGGCTCCCTCCGGAACTCTCACCTGGTGAACTCAACATTGCGGAACATGAAAGAGGATCCCGGATACCAACCGGTTTTTCAAGCCGAGGTGTCCCCCGAAACAATCGCTCTGATCAGGCGAAACATCGAGCCTGAAGTGAGTGCCGGTTTTGCGAATCCCTCGGATCTTGCCGCCCACGTCTCTGCTGTCTGGACGAGGATATCAACGATCTATCCTCCGATCGGGGTGACGATCCTCCTCTTGTGCGTGTACGGGTTTTGTGTTCTGCTGGGATTGTCTGTGTTTGTGACGGGAGGAGGATGAAGAAAGAAAGCAAAGGGCCGAGAATTTGAGGAATAAAGAATAAGAGGCAATGACGCCGGAGACGACGACACGGGTGGTTGCCGGAGGGCTGATTGTCGCCGCGATTGGTGCCATGCTGGTTGCCGGTATTCGCGGACTGATGCCGGATGATCCGGCAGACCTTGAGAAACCGCGTTTCCTGATGATTCAGGAGATCTTCGAAGGTGCACGGGGGAGCCTGGATTGTTCCAGGATCGATTCCGCGCTGGCCGCACTGGAGCCGTTTATTGCTGATACAAGCCCTCTCCCTCCCTCACAGGCCGAAACAGTGAATTTTCCCCGGCGGAAGGTGAGTCCCACCATCGGTGATTTTGCGATCGACAGAAGAATCCGGTTGAAGACCCACAGGGCACAGCAATGCCCCTAGAGAGCAGCAGGCCTGACTCATGATGGTTCGCCGAATGGTCGGCGCTGTTTTTCTCCTCTGCACACTGGCGACAACTTCCTGCCCGCAGAAGGTCCGGATATACGCGATCGACGTGGACCAGGGAGATGCGACGCTTGTCGTTTCTCCCTCAGGGAAGGCTTTGCTGATCGATTCCGGCGGACGGGGAAAAGAGGCGGCGATTCGTTCTGTTCTGACCGGGGCCGGTGTCACACGGATCGATCATTACGTGACAACGCATTACCATGCCGACCACTACGGTGGCATCATCGGCCTGGCTGACGGATCGCTGACGATCGATATGGTCCATGATCGCGGTGACACCGCCTTTCTCCCCGCATCGAAACGGATGGAGGTGACCTTCCGGGATTACCAGCACGCGGTCGGGCACCGCGCCCATCACCTGATGAGGGGTGAAACGATCCATCTCGATTCGCTTGTCATGGCGGTCTGCGTTGCCTCGGGAGGGGCGGTCATCGGCGAACCGGATGCGCACAGCACAGGCGCAGACGAGAACGATATGAGCATCGGACTGCTCATTCAGTTTTCCGGCTTCCGCTTTTTCGTTGGAGGGGACATCGAGCGGGAAACGGAACATGACATCTCTGAAGGGAAGGTGGTGACCGATGTCGACCTGTACCAGGCGAATCACCATGGATCCGAATCAAGCTCATCGTTCAGCCTGCTTTCCGACATGAAGCCGTCGGTTGTGCTGGTTTCGAACGGCGACAACGGCACGTACAGGCATCCGCGCCAGGTCACCCTGGATACACTCGCAATGCTCGATCCGCCCCCGGTGGTGCTTCAGACCAACAAGCTCTTCAAGGGAGCACCGGGCGGGAATGTTGCAGACCGCTTTATCGCTGACCTCGAGACAATCGATGACGACGGGACGATTCTGGTTGAGGCATCGCTGCCGACACGCTCCATGACCGTGTCCTACCGCGACACTTCGTTTTCGATCCCATGGAAGGATGGGACCGCTCCGGTTGTATCTTCAGGAACCGTCGGAATCCTCATCAGCCGCTTACTTCCCGATCCTCCCGGGATCGACCGGGATCTGGAAGAGGTGACGATCAGCAACGAAGGATCCGGGACGGTCGACCTGACTCCCTGGTATCTGATCGATGAGCAGGAAAGGGTTTGGACGCTGGCTGCCCTCGGTGTGATAGCCCCGGGTGAACAAAAGACAGTCGTCCGTGCCGGCATGGCGATGAGCCTGGACAACGACGGCGACACGATTCGGCTGATTGATGGTGCGAATCAGGAACAGGACAGGTTTACGTATGGTCCGGCAGGAGAGGGAGAGGTGAAGGAGAGGTGAAACGATTTCATCATTTGGTGATTTCACCATTCGATGATTGGGATGCTTCCCAAAAGATTCAATCTACTCCGCTCGACAGCAAGTATCCTGTGCCTGCAAGGATGGCCGCAAGAGGAAGCGTGACGACCCATGACAGCAGGATCGCCCGGGCTGTTTTCCGGCTTCCTTCTCCGGTCGCCGCGCCGATACCGAACAATGATCCGACCGATACATGCGTGGTTGAAACCGGAAGGCCATGAATGCTTGCTGTGGTGACGAGAAGGCCGGTGACCAGGTTGGCCGTGAAGCCCTGACCGTCGTTCATCGGCGTGATCTTCCGGCTCATGGTCTCGGCGACCCTTTCCGCATTCAGGACCCCGCCAAGAGCCATCGCGACCCCGATAGCGAGCAGTCCCCAGGAAATATCGAACGCACCGGCAACCAGCAGGAGTCCGACGATCTTCGGTGCGTCGTTCAGACCGCGGGCGAAGCTGACCACACCGGCGCTGAAATAGTGGGCGGCATTCAGGATTGCCTGCGCGGAAACCCCCAGGAAACGGCCGGTGTAAATTTCACGGCATTCCTCTTCTGTGCTGACGATCGGGTGAGGTTCACCGTTACCCTCTCTTGCAAGCTTCCCGCCGGGGAGTTCGATCAGAACCTGCGCAGTCTCTCCGGGGATGCAGAGACAGGTCTCTTTTTCAACCCCCAGGCTCAGGCGCATCTTCCTGAAGAAAAGGTATGCAACGAGACTGATGGTGGCTGCAAGCAGCGGACTCACGATCAGTGGGAGAAGGAACATCTGTACAAGCCGGCCTTCATCGAACGCGGGACCGGCTGCAACAAGCCCGCTTCCCGCCAGTGAACCAACCAGCGCATGGGTTGTGGAGATCGGCATCCCGATCCATGTCGCAAGAAAGACTGTCGTCCCTGCTCCGAATGCAACCGAAAGAGCGAACCGGGGATCCAGCAGGAGCGCATCCGGGATCAATCCCCGTCCGGAGAAATTGCTGACGAGAGTTCCGGCGAGCGCAATCGCTGCGATCGACCCGAGAAATGTTGTCCCGGTGCCCCACCAGAGCGCTTTCCGGTAGTCGGTAGTCCCGCTGCCGAACAATGTGGCGACACCCTTGAAGTTATCGTTTGCGCCATTGCTGTAGGCGAGGAAGAAGGCGGCAAGGAAGAGAAGAAGAACAATCATTGGTGGATGATAAGGGAAAGGGTGCTGAGTTTCAATCGGGGGCGGGGTTTTTAACCACAGAGGAGCGCAGAGTACGCAGAGTAGAGGACTTAAGATTCTTTCTCTGCGTCCTCAGCGCACGGCTCCGCGCACTCTGCGTTCAAACTCCACTGAGGATTGCGGGTGACCGCTCTTTCCTCTACATTGCAAACTGACCTATGAAGATCCTTCGAATAACCGGCTTCACCCTCCTGGCATGTCTTGTTGTTGCACAGTTTGTTCAGCCCGATTTGAACCGATCGTCGGCTGAGCCGACTGCTGCGATCGAGAACCGCTTTCCAATCCCGGACGACGTTCTGCGCATCCTTGACCGGTCCTGTTATGACTGCCACTCGGACAACACGATTTATCCCTGGTATGCCCACATCCAGCCGGTTGGCTGGTGGCTGGCCGACCATGTCGACGAAGGGAAGGGACATCTCAATTTCGATCAGTTCCTGACCTATTCCACGGTTCGCCAGTACCACAAACTTGAAGAAATCAGGGAGATGGTGGAACTGGACGAAATGCCGCTTCCCTCATATCTGATTCTCCACAGCGATGCGGTCCTGACGGCCGAATCATCCGGGCGGCTCCTTGCATGGAGTGACGCCATGAGGGATTCGATGGCCTCGTGGTATCCGCCGGACAGCCTCCGGAGGCCGCAAAGGTGACCACTCCCGTGCGGGATCCCAGAGACCGGTTTACGGAGCGTGTCGAAAACTACGTCCGCTACAGGCCCGGGTATCCTTCGGAGATCGTTCAGCATCTGTTGAAGCTCCTCCCGGGTCGGTTTCAACCGGTCATTGCCGATGTGGGCGCCGGGACAGGGATATTCACCCGCATTCTCCTGGAAAAAGGCTGTTCAGTCATTTCCGTTGAACCGAACCGGGCGATGCGGCTTGAAGCCGAAAAGGCATTGCAGCACATCCCCGGCTTTTCTTCGGTCGAAGGGGAAGCGGTCAGAACCACGATCGACGACAGCACGGTTGATGCCGTTACCGCGGCCCAGGCGTTTCACTGGTTCGCCAATCGTGAAGCTGTGGAGGAGTTCAACAGGATCCTGCAGCCGAACGGGGTGGTTCTGTTGACCTGGAATGACCGGAGGGTCGACACCGACCGCTTCCACAGGGAGTATGAAGAGCTGCTTGTCCGGTACTGCACCGACTATTCCAGCGTCACGCAAACAAATATTACGGGCGATACAATCGTGGAACTGTTCGATGGATGGGAATGCTCAACGCTGAACCTTGCCAACAGGCAGGACCTCGACTTCCTTAGCCTGAAGGGCCGCCTGGAATCGAGTTCATACTGCCCAGACCCTGCTGATGAAAACTATCGAATTGTCATGGCCAGACTGGGAGAGCTCTTCGAGCGTGAAAACAGAGGCGGGGTGATAGGAATGGAGTATGTCTGCCGAGCGTACTACCTCACCCGCCGCAAGTAACCTGCTCCGGATCGCCCCCGGCTGGTATGTCCTCTGCCGGTCATCCGAGCTGACCACCAGCCCGCGCCCGTCCATGCTGGGCGGTACCCCGATCGTCCTCTTCAGAACAGCCGACGGTGTTCCGGGCGTGCTCCTGGACCGCTGTCCTCACAGAAACGTCCCTCTTTCCGCCGGCACTGTTGCCGGGGAAGAGCTTGAATGCGAGTATCACGGATGGCGATTCAGAACAGACGGTCGGTGCACGTTTGCGGCCGGCATTGCCGAAACAGCGATCACCACGGCGTGTCATGCCGGGAGCTTCCCGGTCAGGGAAGAGCAGGGATTCGTCTGGGTGCAGATCGGAGATCAGGCTGAAACAGAACCGTACCGCTTTGCGGTCCTTGATGACCGGTCCTGGTCATCCGGTTTCGCCGTTCTGGAAGCACATGGATCGGTTCAGGCGGTTGCCGAGAATACGCTCGATGTCCCACATACCGCCTATCTGCATGGCGGACTCTTTCGCACGCCAAAATCGGAACGTCAGAAGCGGGACGTGGAGATCCGCCGGTTTGCGGATCGGGCGGAGGCGGAATACTTCGGAGAGAACGCGCCGAGCGGCATGGTCGGTTCGATCCTTGCCCCAAACGGAGGTCAGGTGTATCATATCGATCGGTTTCTGCTTCCGTCGATCACAGAAGTGGATTATCGCCTCGGCGAGCGAACGGCGTTCCACGTTGCGGTTGCGCTGACTCCTGTCAGCGAAGATCTGACACGCCTGTTTGCGGTGGTCGGCCTGAGGCTTCCCTTTGGACAGCAGATCATGAAGACGCTTCTTCGCCCTCTGATTCTCAGGATCTTCCGGCAGGACGCTGCGGTTCTGCAACGGCAGACTGAGAATATCCGCAGGTTCGGCGGGGAGCAGTTTGTCACCACAGGAGCTGATCTCCTCGCTCCGGAGATTTCACGTTTGCTGAAATCAGCCCAGAGCGGCGATGTCAAACCTCATTCCGGCCCTCCAGTGATCCGTCAAGCGACCATTCTCATGTAAGGCATGGCGATCCTGCTCTTTATATTCATGCTACTGGCTTGTCCTACCCTCCTTCAGGCCCAGACTGCTTATGAGGATCTCCTGGCTGCGTTGTTTCACCTCGAACCTGACGCATCAATGGTTGCACCGGTTGATTCGCTGACGATCCGTAGGGAGGAAGCGGTCTTCCGGCTCGGCCCGGGTGAAATGATCCTCTGTACCCCGGTCGATGGCCGTGTCGTCGCTGCGGTGTACCGAGGTTCAGGAGAATTCTCGTTCAAGCCGCCATCGACAGTGGAGCAGGGGCAGTTGGATCGCTTCTTCGGGACTGACTCCATTGTGCAGGAGTTCGAGTTTCTCTTCCTGATGTTCGGCGACTCCACTGCAGGAGAACTTGACCGTGGACTAACGTGATCATCCTTTTCCTCACGGGAAACCAGTTCACCGGCAGCGACCAGCGGAGAGCCGGAGGAGATTCTGTCCAATGACCTTCATTCAGTTCTCTGCGAGGTGGAGTATGTGGAGTGGGAGTGAGGTTGCCGGGGTGTTTAACCGCAGAGTACGCGGAGTCATACGCAAAGCACGCGGAGAAAAGATAATGAAAGTCTCCCTCTGCGCCCTCGAACGGCTCAGCGTCCTCTGCCTTAATCTTCTTCCTGGCCAAGGCCCTTTAGCCGACAGGTCTCTGCGGTCCTTTTGATCTCCGCAGTCAGACTGGCTCAAGACCGAACCGACCGAATAGACTGTTCAGACTGAATGAACTGAAGAAACTCCTTTCTTTGCTTCTCCTCACCCCTTTTAATATATTTCCTTCGTCATTCACCTGAGTATCCCCTCATGATTGTTATGAAGTTTGGTGGCACCTCGACCGAGGACGCCACTGCGATGCGGAATGTTCTCCGGATCGTCCGGACCCACCAGTCTGACCATCCCGTCCTTGTTATTTCAGCGATTGCCAGGGCCACGAATGAGCTCGAACAGATCGCGCGATCTGCGTCGCTCGGTCAGCAGGGGCAGGCGAAGGATCTCCTGACCAGCCTTCGCAGGAGACATGAGGTGATCGTTCGTGAACTGATCACCGGTGAATCCGCCAGGACCGACTTGCTCGCAGCGATTGGCCGCTACGCGGATGCGATTGCCGCCCGGTGTCAGGTGATGCAGGCCGCCGGTTTGTTACGACCGCAGGATATGGATGCAGTGTGCTCGTTCGGCGAGCGGCTCTCCTCCCGGATCATCGCAGTGCTCCTCTCAGAACACGCCATCCCGGCCCGCTGGGTCGATGTCTGCGACTTTATGCTGACCGACTCGAACTTCGGTCGGGCGAGGCCCATTGCTGCAGAGGCGGAAACAAGGGTCCGCCGGGTGCTGGGATCTCTTGTGAATGAAGGAATTGTCCCGGTGACTCAGGGTTTCATCGGCGTGACCAGGGATGGTGAGTATACGACAATGGGACGCGAAAGCTCTGACTACTCTGCGACCTTGATCGGTGCGATGCTGCGGGCAGACAGAGTGCAGATATGGACCGATGTCGACGGTATCCTTTCGGCGGACCCACGCGTCATCAGGAATGCCAGAAAGATCCGATCGCTCTCATTCGACGAAGCGCTCCACCTGTCGGTTTCCGGAGCAAAGGTTCTTCACCCGACGACGATGATCCCGGTGATCGAGCGGAAGATTCCTGTGCAGATCATGAACTCGAAAAAAGAAGGAAACGGATCGCTGATCCAGCCGGAGAACAGCGGATCCGGGGGTAACGTAAAGTCGATTGCTCACAGAAAGAATGTTCTGGCGCTGACAGTCACCTTGAAGCAAAGCTCGGGGGGAGCTGTGCCTTCATTATTGGGCCTCTTTTCCGAACGGGGGATCACGATTCTGCTTGCAGATATCGGACTGAACGCTGTTACCGTCGTCATCGAGCGCCTGCCTCCCGATTCTGATCTTCCTTCATTAGTAAAGAAATTCGGTTCCCTGGAGGTCCGGGAGGATCTCGGGTCCATAACGCTCGTTGGCTCGGGGATCGGAATGGATGGCGGCATCCGCGGTACC
>JAOUDE010000113.1 GCA_029859455.1 Ignavibacteria bacterium
GGTTTCCCCTGGGGTCCCTCCGGTTGCGATTCAACACCAATCACGATAAGAATGCCTGGGACGAACCGGCTGTCCTCAAGTTCGGGATGGATGGACTCCGGCTCACCACCATCCTTGTTCACACGATGCCGGGAGTCCCGCTTATCTATACAGGAGAGGAAGTTGCGAACGACCGGCGCCTTGACCTCTTCGAGAAGGTTGAAGTCGACTGGGGTCGGAAGAACGAAATGCGGACGCTCCTCGGACAACTGGGAACGCTGAGGAAGCGGAACCGTGCGCTGACGGAGGGGACCTTTGAGCGTGTTCCCGCCACTGCCGGGGAATCCCTCTACGCGTTCGTCAGGCGCGCCGATGACGACGTTGTCCTTGTCCTCCTGAATTTCTCCGGTAATCCGGTACCGGCCCGGGTGTCATTCCCGGTCACATCAGAAGGTGGCCTGCAACTGGAAGAACTGCTCTCTGGAGAACTGATCATGGTGAACAGCGGTGGTGGGCAGCAACTGGACCTTGGTACTCTGCCGGGACATGGGGCAAAAGTCTACCATATGGCTGACGGCTGACCCTCAATCCATCAGATCCTCCATCTTTTCCACAATCTCTTCCGGGGTCCACTCATTGTCCCGAACCACTTCCACCAGCCTGCCATCTGTCCCGATGATGGCAGTGCGGAGATTGTGTGCGATCAGGGCACCTTCATCGTCTTCGAACAGCAGTCCAAATCCACCTGCCAGTCGTTCGATCGTTGCACCGCTCGTATCGGGATCTGTCAGAAAGCTCCATCGCCTGAAATCGGCGCCATAGTTCTCGCCGTAATCTTTGAGTACTCCCGGCCGGTCAAACACCGGATCGAAGCTCACGGTCAGAAGCCGCCATGCTCCCTCGTTCCGCCGCTGTTTCAATGACCGCTGAATCCTGGCAAAATGATCGCTCATCCTTATGCAAAAATCGGGAATGGGACAGCGTGAATAGATAAACGTCATCGCCACCACATTTCCGCGAAAGTCGATCAGGCGGACCCGCTCCCCTTCCTGGTTCAGCAACATGACATCCGGAAGTTCGTCACCCGGGAGGAATACCTGTGTAACATTCAGACCGGACGCTGACAGAGGCCCCGCCGCTTCTCCTGCCCCCAGCACCTGAAGATCCGCCAGCCAGCTTTCGACCCGGGAGACGACGAAAAGACCGATGACCGAGTCACCCGGTTCGACCGAATCCAGAAGCTCCGGATCCTTGACCTTGAAAGGCATCGTCATCTCCGGCATATAGTCGGGAATCTCGTCATGTTTGATGACGACCCGAAGACGGGCGGTATCGACTTCTACCACCCTGCCTGAAAGCGGGAATGTTACCTGTTCAACCGTTTGTTCCTTCTCGGGCGATGAGCAGGATGCAAGGATGGCGGCGAAGAGGATTGATATGGTCCGTTTCTTCATGGGGGAAAATACAAAAAAAGACCGATTGTTCATCCGCCTTTCACAGTTTTCTCATTCTCCCGTGATCCTTCCGCCGGACAATCTTGCTTCCTCCTGCTCATTCTTGTACCTTGGAGCCACACCAAGTACCGGAGTTTTTTTTCCTTTTGGGACGCTGGCTCTTAAAAACTGAACCTGGAACCTATTCTTTTTCCGACCTCGTCCGCGACCGGAAGACAACCTGGGACGGGGTCTCGAACAACCTCGCTCTGAAGCATATCCGCATGATGAAGAAAGGAGATATGGCTTTCATCTATCACACGGGGAGTGAAAAGGCTGTCGTTGGTATAGCTGAGATTACGTCGGATCCTTTTCCTGACCCCGCTCAGAACAACCCACGCCTGGCGGTGTTTACTCTGAAACCGAAGAAAGCGCTCCCGAACCCTGTGCCCCTTGCAGCAATCCGAACGAGAAAAGACCTGAGTACATTTCCGCTTGTTCGTCTCCCCCGGCTTTCCGTTATGCCTGTTGATGCAGGCCAATGGAAGGCACTTCTCGATATGGGTCAATAGCGTCCGGCACACCGGCCCATGGACCCACTTTCGATTTTCCTCAAGATTGCCGTTGTCCTGTTCCTCGTTGTCCTGAACGGTTTTTTCGTGGCTGCTGAATTTGCCATTGTCAAGGTCCGCGCGACGCAGATTGAGCCGCTGATTGCAAGCGGGATCAAGCGTGCGAAGATTGCCCAGCACGTGGTCGCACACCTGGATGCCTATCTGTCCGCCTGCCAGCTCGGCATCACGCTGGCAAGTCTTGGACTCGGATGGGTCGGGGAACCGCTGGTGGCACGACTGATCGAACCCGTGCTGACGGGAATCGGCATTACGCAGCCCGCGTTAATCGGAACGATTTCCTTCACGATCGCCTTCTCCATCATCACGTTCCTCCACATTGTTCTGGGAGAACTCGCTCCGAAATCTCTCGCTATCCGACAGCCTCAGGCGGTTACTCTCAGGACGGCAGGCCTGCTTCATGTATTCTTTATCATGTTCAAGCCGTTCATCGACGGGCTGAACAAAGCTGCTATCTATTTCATGAAACTGGCAGGTATCCCCGACGTGAGCGAGGCGGAACTGGCTCATTCGGAAGAGGAGCTTCGCATCCTGCTGAGCGACGGGAAGATGATTTCTTCAACCGGAAGGGGAATTCTCCTCAGAGCGATGGAGCTCCGCAACCGGTCCGTCCGGGAAGTGATGGTTCCAAGGACGGAGGTGACATTTCTCTCCACGGACAAGACAATCGAAGAGAATGTACGGACGGCGCTGGATCACCAGTTTACGCGATATCCGCTCTGCAAGGAAAACCTGGACCATGTCATCGGCATGATCCATCTCAAGGACCTTTTCCGCCTGCGAAACGAGACCGGCGAGGGTTCGAGGCTCCCCGGAATAAAGAGAGAAATCCTCTTCGTCCCGGAAACGATGCCGCTCGAACGTGTTCTCAATCTCTTCCTTCAGAAGCGGGTCCTGATGGCAATTGCTGTGGACGAATATGGCGGAACCGCAGGCCTGGTCACACTCGAGAATGTCCTCGAAGAACTTGTCGGGGAAATCAGGGACGAGTTCGACTCGGAGCCGCTGATGGTTCATAAGCTGAGTGACGACGAGTTTGTGGTCGACGGAACGATGCCCCTGCACGATTTCGCCCGCACATTCAACATCAAGCCTGAATCGCGGGACGTCGTCACCGTCTCAGGTTTTGTGACTCATATTCTCGGCCGCGTACCCGAACGCGGAGCTGTCTTCGAGGCTGGCGGATGGAAAGGCTCCGTGGAAGAGGTTGAAGAGAAGAAGGTGAAATCGCTCAGATTGCACAAACACCCCCGAACAAAAGAGGGCCCGATAACGCCGGAGAGCGGAAAAACCTCCGGGAAGTGACCCCGATCTTGATTGTTGCATCTATAATGTATCATCAATATATTGACAGGAACAGCAATTTTGGGACTCCCCCGGCCTGACCCGATCACCCTCCTGTATCCTGGCGCCGTCACCACCCAGGTTCAGGGCACAGAAATCGGCTGAGAGCCTTGTTCAACCGACAGGGGTGTTGCCAGGTCTGCCCGTACCAGGAACTTTTCTCAAAACTACCACCTCAACAACCTCAGGAAATGGAATGGCACTGAAGACGACAACGCTCGCAGATGGCTCTGTCGCTCTCCTCGAGCCGAAAGGATCCCTCATCGGTGGGGACGAAACCGACGAACTGCGCGCAAGCGTCGCAGACCTCGTAGAGCAGGGCAACAGAAAGCTGGTCATCGACCTTGGCAAGGTCACCTACCTGAACAGTACAGCGATTGGAGTGCTGGTGACGGCACACACGAGTTACAAGAACAACAACGGGGTTGTCAAACTCTGTGGTATCAACAAGAACATCAACAACATCTTCGTCGTCTCGAAGCTTACCATGGTGTTCGATGTCCGAGACTCCCGCGATGAAGCGGTGTCATCGTTCTCATGATCCGGGCCTGACCCCAGAGCTATCCTGAAAGACCAAATTCTACATCCCATCAACGAGGAGTTCATCACATGAAGCAATCTGTGTTTTTGTTGATCACGCTGGTCCTGACGTTTGCAATCGCAGTCAGCATCTTCCTGTTTATCCTGGGTGACCCGGCCAACTTCAGAGACGGCGAAACCAGACAGCAACCAATCAATCTCCTCGGTCAGGTCTATACAGGCGGCCCGGTTGTACCGTTGCTGATCATGCTCACGCTGATGAACATCACGATTACATTTGAGCGATTGTTCTCCCTCAACACTGCTCAGGGAAAGAAATCCCTCCCGATGTTCCTGAAAGCAGTGCAACAGAACCTGAAGGGGGGGAAAATCGACGATGCCATCAAGGCGTGCGATGCGCAACGGGGCTCGGCGGCCAACATAATCAGGGAAGGCCTGGAGCGGTACAAGCAGGTGGCCGATAATCCCAAGCTCGAGACTGAAAAGAAAATGGCGGAAACACAACGGGCGATCGAAGAAGCGACATCCCTCGAAACACCCCTGCTCGAGCGGAACCTTGTCGCGCTTTCGACCATCGCTTCGATCGCCACCATGCTCGGGCTCCTTGGAACGACGATCGGCATGATTCGTGCGTTTGCCGCTCTTGCAACAGGCGGCGCACCCGACATGATCCAGCTCTCAATCGGTATTTCGGAAGCGCTCATCAATACAGCGCTCGGACTGTTTGCGGCGGTCATCGGTATCGTCATGTACAACGTGTTCACGACACGGGTCGACAATTTCACCTACATGATCGATGAAGCCAGCTACAACGTTGTGCAGATCCTGAACACCAGATCCGAATAAACCAGGGACAACTGCAATGCCAAAGATAAAGCATCGAAGGGTCGGCGTTCGGATCGATATGACACCGCTGGTGGATATCGCCTTCCTCCTTCTGACCTTCTTCATGATGACATCACAGTTCAAACCGCCGGAAGAGGTGGATATCTCGCTTCCGATGTCGAACTCAGAAATCGCATTGCCGGAATCGAATGTCATGGCCCTTTCGCTCAGCAATGACGGAAGGATCTTCATGGGATTCAGTTCCCAGCGGGACATGGCCAGGTTGTTCGGTGCCGAAAACGCCCTGCGTGCGGCCGTCGAAGTCCCGAAGGAAGACCTCGCGGACTACCTCATCAAGGCGCGGATGGGGAACCTGAAGCTTGTGACCGTCATCAAGGGGGACCGGGATACGGAATTCGGTCTTGCCGAAGATGTGATGGATATTCTTCAGAAAACGACGATTACCCGGTTCAACCTCGTCACGGATCTCGCCAACAAAGAGCGCGAAGGCCTGTAGGACCGGAACCAAATGATGACAGGAAGGATTTAAGACTATGGCAGGCGGCGATATTGGCAGCGAGCCAAAACAACACGGAAAAGGGAAAAAGAAGAAAGCAAGGCGTCTCAAGATCGTTCTCGACATGACTCCCCTTGTTGATATCGCGTTTCTGTTGCTGACGTTCTTCATGTTTTCGACGTCGATGTCGCGACCACAGACCATGGAGATCAACCTTCCACCGCAGGACGTCAAGGTGGAAATTGCGGAGTCGAACCTTCTCACATTACGGATCGATTCCGACGGGGAGATCTTCTGGAGCATGGGGATCGAGTCACCTCAGAAGCTAACCTTCGGGGAAATGAGAAATTTCCTCGTGGAGCGTTCAGCATCCAACCCGAAACTGGTCACCGTGGTGAAGGTCCATCGGGAGGGAAAGTACAACATGATGGTCAACATGATCGATGAACTCGCCCTTGCGAATGTCACACGGTTCAGTCTCGCACCGATGACCGAGCAGGACGAGAAACTCATCGCGAAAGCCAAGTAAGGGAGGGCAACCAGCCATGAGCGCAGCGACAGCAGCAGCAATTCCGGCGGGGAACCGGTACGGAGCGATCGAGCTCAAGACGATCTACAGGAAGAACTGGTTCCGGGGATTCATCATCTCCGTCGTCCTGCATCTTCTGATCGTCGGATCGTACTATCTGAATCAGATCCTCGCCGATCAGGCACCTCCGATGGTGACTGTGCGGCATATCAACCTCAGCGAGATCGGGCCACCCCCCTCCATTACCAATGCCAATACTCCCCCGCCAATCGCTGTTTCTGCTCCCACGGCGAAACCATCGGTCGGAGCACCGGTCCCTGTTCCGGACGCGGAAGTCAGCCCTGAACAGACGATTGCAACCCAGGAGGAAATGAGCCAGCAGGTGGCTCCGATCATCGGTGACGGAACCGGCGACGGCTCATTCGTGATCGAAGATGACATCGTGATCGACGGCCCTCCGGCTGATTTCGTGCCGGTCGAAAAAGAGCCGCAGATCATCAAGCAGGTGAAACCGGAATACCCCGAGCTGGCCATGCGTGCCGCCCTCGAGGGGAAGGTCTGGGTCAAGATCTGGGTCGACAAGGAAGGAAAACCGCGTGAGGTGGTCGTCCTGAAGAGCGACTCGGAAATCTTCAATGAGCCGGCGGTCGCGGCGGCCAGGCAGTTTCTGTTCACACCGGCGTACATGAACAACGGCCCGGTCGACGTCTGGGTATCGGTTCCGTTCAATTTCAAGCTGGCTGACCGGTAGAACAACAACCGCTGCGGCAGACGCAGCACAACGAAGAGACGGGCGGAGGAAACTGGTTCCACTCTGGATACACTCGAGAGGGAAGGATGACTGACTGCCTTCCCTTTTCGCTTTCTCCGGGGACAGGAACAGCAATGGACATCGGGAGCATTCTACGGATCATCGTTCTCATCCTTTCAGCTGGTGTGATGCTGTTCGGGGTGAGCGTCATCGCCGGCTTCCTTGTTCCTGTCTTCATTCCCGACCAGTTCCGCATTCTCACCGGTATCGTCATCCTGCTCTACGGAGCATACCGGTTCGTGACAACGCTGTACCGAAAGAAGGATTCAGAGTGAACGTTATCCGCCTGGCTCTCCCCCTCCTCATCGGCCTTGCCGTCGCAGGTTGTCAGGACCGACAGGGAATTTCAACGACCTCCGGTGCGGTCACGATCGAGTGCGACGAGGCGGTGTACCCGGTGATGAAGCTGATCGTTGATGACTTCATGCGCACGTATCCGGATGCGGACGTGTCCATGGTTCCGACCAGCGCACAGTCTGCCATTGTGAATTTCATCAATGACAGCACGAGGATGGTCGTAACCGGCCGGCCGTTCAACGCCAGGGAGAGCGCGATACTGGAAGAGGTCGGCACGGAATACAAGGAGTTCAATATCGCCATCGACGCGGTAGCCGTCATTACGAACCGGGCGAACCCGGTCCGGGAAATGCGGATCTCTCAACTCGACAGTATTCTGACCGGCGCACTGTTCCGATGGCCTCCCTGGGGAGGCAAGCTGTACCCGATCCAGCTTGCCCTCGGATCGCTGCACTCGAGCACAACCCAGGTCGTGCAGGATCAGATCCTCGGCGACCGCGCGTTTTCCCCGGCGGCACAGTATTTCGAATCCAGTGCGGAAGTCCTGGAATTTGTTCAACAGAACGAAAATGCGGTTGGTCTCATTGCACTCTCCTGGCTGCAGGGGCAGGAAGGCGAAGTCACGGTGATCGCACTTGGAGACCCGGAAAAGCCACCTGATCCTTCAGAACCGGCTGGTCTCTTCTATAAACCGTTCCAGGCTCATGTCTACCGTCATTATTATCCTCTCACGACAAAAGTCTTTCTGTACAATCGCGAGCTTCTCATGACAGTGGGGCTCGGGTTGATCTCGTATGCAAACAATATCCAGGGTCAGCGACTGGTTCAGAACAGCGGGCTGGTTCCCGCGACGATTCCGGTCC
>JAOUDE010000114.1 GCA_029859455.1 Ignavibacteria bacterium
GAATACGGGTCGACCGTAAAGCCGAGAAATCTTCCGACGTAGATCTGTTCCTTCCGCACTCCCGGTCTGATCCTGACTCTTACAGTGTCGTGGATCCGGGGGAGAGAGAAGGTGCCGGATGATGATCCTGTCGCATATCTCTGTTCGTATACCGAATCCGGCAATTGAGACCAACGCAGGAAGAGTCCCTGTACGACTGATTCTCCTTTCACGGATATTGCGATGGAATCGGATTCCTGCAATTCCCAGTTGGACCAGCCCGATATCCATGTTGTGTCCTGCCGCGAGGAGTCCACTGCTGACCCTACTCCATATCCTATGAGACTGCATCCGGATCCGGAAAGGAGAGAGAACGATACTCCTATCAGAACTCCCTGCAATTGAATCCGCATTTCCTGGTTTCCTCCTGTTAATGGGCGTTACTGTTTCGGCAACAGCCCGGATGCGTTGGTCATTGTTCAGCTGCGCCAGATGTACCACGAGGCTTGCCAGTCTCCGCGCTCTTCTTTTCCGGTCCATGCCGGATCTCGTATTTGTGGACCCTCGTGATCTCACCTCCAATCCAGGCGCCGAGAAGGGCACCAACAAGCGCTCCGGTAGATGCTCGGTTCATCCCGGTCTCAAGGTCTCCCCCATCCGACAGCAAACCAGGGATCGCACCACCCACAAAGAGTCCCGCAATTCCGCTGAGAATCGGCACCAGATAGTTTGGCGATCGTCCGACATATGTCACCGTTCTCAGGTCTGTTCCGATATGCGCATCTGTAGTTTCGTCAACAATTCCCAACGAATCGATTGTCAGAACGCTGACGATTCCAGCATACTCATTTCCTCCCACGGTCTCGACATCAACGGTATTGGCTACAAGATGCTCCTGTGCTTCAGGAATCCAGGTCTCCCGGTCGTCAAGGCTAACCACATGTGTGGTGACGCAGCCAGTCGTACACAAAAGAACTGCCAATGGAAACATGATCTGAATATTCATAGGTAGTTCTCCAACTGATCCGGTGTTCTCGGGGCCCGGGGTCTTCAGGAGTTGATTCTGGTCCGAAGCCTTCCGGGCAAGGTCTGCTGACAAGCACTGCCTATAGTATACCCACTCCCGGGAGGGGTCATGTCACGGAAGTGTCAGGGTTCTGCCATATCAGTGTCACCCGAGGAGGTTCGGTTGCAAGACTCAGGTTCTGCGACAGCAGGATGGGGGATAGCGATTGTCTGCAGCTTGCGTGAGGAGGGAAAGGGGAGGGGGATGAAATGCATGCTCCCGGGTCTGGACACGCGAACTGTCGGGCAGTCCATCGCCATAGACCGGATGCAAAGAGCATGTATTCAACGTACCGATTGATGAATGCTTATTCAATATGCAGGGAATGTCGTCCCTGGAATCGGGCAAAACAGAGCCGGAATAGCCAAAAAGGAACCAGTGGTGGTGGTGGTGGTGGGACCCCGTGTGACAAGACAGGATTCTTCAGATTTCTGACACTTTCATGACACTCACGGGGCTGCCCGGCGATACCTTGCTCTCAGGTTATCATCATTGTCAGGAGGTCACGTCATGAAAAGGCACTCACTTGCGGATCTGGCTGTTGTGCTGACTCTGTTGCTTGTCGCTGTTTCTGTTCAGGGAGTATCTCAGCCGGTCGACGATCCACCGGTTATCTTCTCAGAGCGCAATCTGAGCGGGCCGAGGCTTGGAATAACATACATCGCGGGGAGCGATGAGAGTCAATTGATACAGGCGCTCAAGTCAAAGGGGATCGGTCGGGTGATCAGTCAGTTTGGCTGGCATTTCGAGCATCGGCTCACTCCGGCCTCAGGCGGCCCCTCGTTTGTGATCGAATGGGTCCCGCTGATTGCGGGGGTGGAGTATGGGAAGTTTATACCGAGTTTGACCCTGGCCCTCGGAGTACGTCTGCCGAACGGATTCGAATTCGGGCTCGGGCCGAACGTGCTCGTCACAAAAGCGATTACCGATCAGGCGCCGGACACGTTCAGCACATCACTCGTCATGGCATTTGGCAAGAGTTTCGACTTTGGCGGGGTGAGCATTCCTCTCAACCTGGTCTATGTCAGAAGTCCGCTCGGCGAACGGGTCGGATTGATCTTCGGTTACGCGATCAGCCGGCAATAGTCAACATTGGAGTGAAGGCTTCAGGCCCGGAGGCCTCAGTCGCTATTGAACAACGAGCTTGTAGCCGGCCGTCGGGACTGTCAGAAAGTGTTTTGGTTCCGCCGGATTGTCTTCCATTTTCTTCCTGAGGGACAGGATGTAATTGTCGACTGTCCTTGTCGTCGGGAAATGTTCATATCCCCAGACTTCATTGAGCAACGTATCGCGGGTGACCAGCTGTCCCTCGTGGAGAATGAGAAACTTCAGAACTTCGAATTCGCGGACGGACAACCTGATCGGTTTTCCACCCTTGGTTGCTTCGAGCTTTCGGAAATCGATGTTGACGTCACAGAACGAGAAATCCTCGAGTTCTGTCCGAAGATCGCTCTGTCGGCGAAGAAGCGCCTTGATCCGGGCAATCAGTTCTCTGATACTGAAGGGCTTGGTGACATAGTCATCAGCCCCGATCTCCAGTCCGAGGACCTTATCCATCTCTTCCGCTTTGCTGGTGAGCATCATGATCGGGGTGGCGATACCGTCGCTCCTGAGCTTTCGGCAGATATCTTCCCCATTCATGTCCGGAAGGATCAGATCCAGAATAATGAGGTCGACCGCTTCGTGTCGGGCCCTGTTGAGACCTTTTTCCCCCGTGTTGGCATGGGTGGTAGAAAAGTGTTCTCCCTTGAGTGCCTCCTGGAGCCCCTTTGCCACGGCGGCATCATCTTCAATAATCAGAATATGTTTCATTGTGCCTCTTTCTTCTCCTGTGGAAACAGAAGTGTGAAACAGCTCCCATCTCCTGGTTTGCTTTGTACTTCGATCCTCCCGCCATGTGCATCCATGATGTGCTTGACAAGAGGGAGGCCCAACCCGACCCCATTTCTGCCGGAGCGGCGGGCGGACCCACGGTAGAATCGTTCGAATATCCGTTTCCGGGATTCAGGAGGAATACCGATTCCGTGGTCCTCCACAGTGCATGCCGGTTCTCCACCCAGCCTCGATACGGAAACCCGGATATACCTTATGTCTCCTGAATATTTGACGGCGTTTGCGATAAGATTGAGAAGACACTGGAACACTGCGTCACGATCAGCAAGGATGAGGACCGGCCTTCCAGGAAACGAGGACTCCACCTGGAAGCCGCTGCCTGCCAGCTGGTAGTCCATCGTACTGATGCTGTCCCGGGCCACCTGAACCAGATCGATTCGCTCCTTGTTGAACTCCTTGACTCCATGTTCGATCTCTGCCGAATTCAGGATCGTGGAGACCATCCTGTTGAGCCGGTCTGTTTCTCCTTCGATTGTTCCGAGAAACTCCCTGCCCCGTTCATCGAGGCCTCGCTGTTGCTCTCCAAGCAGTTCTGCAAAGAGCTTGATGGATGTGAGGGGTGTTTTCAGTTCATGCGAGACATATGAGACGAAGTCCGATTTCAGCTCATTCAATTCGGCAAGATGCTCCGCCTCCGCCTGTTTGAGGATCAACTGCCGCTGAAGAATAATCCGCTCTATTGAAAGGGCCGACTGCGCCATGAAGGAGCGGACCAGATCAACATCCTCGATGGTGAACCTCCTGCCCGATTTCTTCGGCCCCAGCGCAAGAAGACCCAGCGGTCCCAGTTCTTCTGAATGCATGGGAACAACGAGGGCGAGCCCGTGCCGGGTGAACAGCGTCTTGTCTGCCGTAGCGTGCTCAATCCCCGGTTCCATGCTGGCAGTGACTCCCATTGGGATTTCAGAGGTCAGCCCGGACATTTCTAATTGGATGGGTGGGCTTGTCGATCCTGCTTCGTCGAACCCTCTGCTCGCTATCATCCGGAATCGGCCACCCGGTTGAAGAAGGGCAAGGAGGCCGATGCGTTCGACCGGAATAATCGAGTCTGTTCTTGTCACCAGAAGTTTCCCGAGTTCCCTCAGGTCAAGGCAATGTCGAATATCCTCGCCGAAAGATCTCGCGGCTTCCCTGAAACTGTAACGGACCCGAAAGAACGTCCGGTCGACAGCCGCCGTGACCCTGCGTCGTGCCGGTTCAAAGAGGAGGCCGACCAGGACTGCAGATAGTGCGTAGGTTTCCGAAGCATACGACCCGATGAAGACTGCGAAGAGGGCGACGGCTGACACATACACCAGCAGGAGGGTGCCCAGCACAAGGCCATACACAGCCGTCCGCTGGATTACTACTTCTATGTCGAACAGATGATATCGGACGAACGAAATCACGAACGTTATCGGAACGAGAATCAGGAATCCGAGTGTATATTTTTCAGGAATAGTCCATTCAGCGGAAAGAAGGGTCGGGATAATCGTCAGCAGGATAAACGGTGTTGGCCCGGTACAGAAGCCGAAAGCAAGCCACTGAATTTTTCTGCGCTCCACAGACGACTCGGCCTGAACGAACGAAACGATGAAGTTGAGGATGGCGCCGGCGATAAAAAGGAAGACAACGATATGGAAGACATCGAACCAGATCTGGAAGACAAGGTAGTCGCTTACCGACGAGAAGAAGATTGCCCGGGAGTGAAAGTACAGGACCGGTCCAAGCGGCAATACGGCAAGCAGGTAGATGATCCCGGCGCGTACTCCGATCGATCCCGCACTTCTTCTCGGGAAGAGTGAGGTAAAGAAAAGAAAAGTCGCTGCGACCCCAATGTAGGATACAAAGAAAAGCACGGAGCTGATGTAGACCAGGGATTGGTCCGGGGTTATACCCTCCCAGGCGACGACAACGACGGTGCCAAGGCCCATCATGCCCCAGTGAAGAACGGCTGCTTCAAGTTGCCCCTGCCTCATCAGAAGGACGTACAGGCCAAGAACCCATGAGCACAGTCCGATCAGGAAAACCATGATGACATATCCGATCCCATAGTAGGGGATGGTGGTGACCTCGGCGATTGCAGTGACCCCATCCCGGGTGTAGGTAACGACCGACACGGTTCCCGGTTTCTCATAATCGACAAGGAACTCGAGAACCTCGGGAGTTGGTACGTCATACTGCTTCCACTGCCGGATGAGGTCACCAGGTTCAAGTGACGGGCAGCTGCTGCGGTCCATGATATCAGTGACGACAACGTTCCCATCTCTCGCGGCGGATTCGAATGGCACCCGTGATCGCGAAATGAGTGAAGACGAATGGAACAGACAGAACGCGATAATGAGGAGGTCAAGAAGGAGGTAGAATGCGGTTCGGAGAGTCGGGCGATTCATTTCCTCACAACGGGATTGTGGCGGCGAATGAATTCATTTCAATATACGAACGTCCGGGGAGGATTGACACCCGTGCCGGCAGGGGGGTAATGCTCCTCAGGAGCCTTACTGAGGAAGATCCGCACGTCTCCCGACGAATGCGGGTTGCCAGGCGGGTCTCAACTTACAGGTTCAAAACGGAAAACGACAGGATCTACCTGTTCTTGACTGCCTATTGTGATCTCCGCCGTTCGGGTGCCCAGGAGCTCATGCCAGCATTCCAGAGTATAGGTCCCCGGCGGCACATTGTCGATGTTGAACGAGCCGTCTTCCCCGGAAAAATATTGAACGGCGGGAGAAGAAGCAATATGCGGGACAGATCAGGCGAGAGGACAGGTGGGTGCAGGAAAGGTACAACCGGGAAGATGATGCCTTGCTGTTTTCCTCCAATATTGCATTCTTTTTTGAAGAGGTACTCAAGCAAAGAGGCTGCAATGGTGCAATGGTCGGGACGTTCTGTCGGGATTTGGGGACTCCTGCTCCTGTTACTCATGTCGTGCACGAATGACCAGCCGCCTCCCGGCGTTTCTGCTGTATCTCCGTGGCTTGCAGCATATCCCCTGGCAATCGGCAATCGGTGGGACTACGATCGTACGATCGCCTGGGACAATATCCGCATCATCGACTCCTCTGCCTGCACCCCATTCGAACCGGCTGCGTTTCTTGTGAGCGTCAGCGTGACGCGCACCCTGAAACTGCCCGCAGATGAATTCGGGTCCGGAGACTCGGTTCTTGTGACCGAATTCAGA
The DNA here is from genome assembly GCA_029859455.1 of Ignavibacteria bacterium. Lineage (GTDB taxonomy): Bacteria > Bacteroidota > Ignavibacteria > UBA10030 > UBA6906 > JAOUDE01. Next base: position 6,099 of record JAOUDE010000114.1, read on the forward strand.
ACAGATCCCGGAGAACCGCTTGTCGGAGAAAGCTTCGACTACTATGAACAATCGGAAGAGGCGCTCCTCTTCCATGGATATATCGGAGGGAGTATCACCACACCGAGACTATGGTCGATGTTCGCCCTGTCAATCAATGGCGTCCGGTACTCTTCCATGGATGACTTGTACAGAGCCCTTGGTCTCGGCCGGCCGGCCTCCGGCGGAGAGATTACAAGAGAATACCCGCCGCTGACCGCCCTCGCGTATCCTCTCCAGACCGGTGATACCTGGACGTATCGTTCAGACCGGGATCCTTTCGGTATCGACAAATCCGTTGTTTCGGTCCGTGACAGCGTGATCGATCGCCGGGTCACAAGGGTGACGATCGTGCGGTGGTTGTATGATCTTGACAAGAACGGGGTGTGGGACGAGAATATCTCGGTGACGGACTATTTTTCCGCGGATGGACTGTTGCGCAGGACTGCTGAGTTGAAGGATATTGGGTTCACGAGTTCTTCCTCTCCGGACCCGGTCGCATATGCCGATGTCACAGACGATCTTATCATCCGCTTCGGCGACTAACCCCCTCATAGCAAACCGATACACGGGTTCCGCTTCCAGTGATCTCCCGGGAAGGTCGTCGGCAAGAGAACCAAAGAAAGCCTATATTATTGTCTTCGGTTCCGGATTATTCCCTCCCGGAACCCAGCAGCAGGTAACCGGACTGTACTTTCTAACCGCTTAAGAGGTTTCATTGGCAAAATCGGTACTCAAAACAATCAGCGACTTCTTCAAGAAGCTTAATCCTGCTCCGCCGCTCCCGCCCGTCAAACCCGATCCTCCCCGACGACCTTCCAGACGTCGCCGATCGAAGCGTGACGGTCCACCTCCACAGAAAGCCGGCCGCGAGCAGAAGACTGAGAAGGTGGAAGAAGGTCGCGAACGCCCGCCCCGGCGCCGGCGGTCAAAGCGGAGCGAAGCCGGGCCGGCGGATAGGCCGGTTGCCGCAAGAAAAACCCCCGAACCGGAACTGCCCTGGAACCCTGACGATTTCAAGGTCTCTCCCCAGGAAGGGATGGTCCGGTTCCATGACCTCGATCTTCCAACCGAAGTAATGAGGGCGATTCACAATCTTGGATTCCATTACTGTACCCCGATCCAGGCTGGTATCCTTCCCCACACGCTTGAGGGCGGGGACGCGACCGGACGCGCCCAGACCGGTACAGGAAAGTCCGCTGCGTTTCTGATCACGATTCTCACACGACTGATGCATACTCCGGCCCCGGAACCCCGGAAGAAGGGAACACCCCGGGCTCTCATCCTTGCGCCGACTCGCGAGCTGGTTCTTCAGATCGAAAAAGACGGAAAGGATCTGGCCCGGTACTCGAATCAATCGGTGATGGCGGTGTACGGCGGGATGGATTACAGCGAACAGCAGAATCGATTGAGGAAAGAGGCGGTCGATATTGTCACGGCAACTCCGGGCCGTCTCCTTGATTTCAAACGAAAACGGAACATCAATCTTTCGAAAGTCGAAATTCTTGTCATTGATGAAGCGGACCGAATGCTCGATATGGGATTCATCCCGGATGTCCGGCGGATTATCGAAAGCACACCGATGAAGGGAACGCGTCAAACCCTGTTCTTCAGTGCGACGCTGACGCCTGATGTAAATCGCCTCG
>JAOUDE010000115.1 GCA_029859455.1 Ignavibacteria bacterium
AAGAGCGCGGGAAGTTACTTCCTTCATCTCCCTTTCAAAGAGGTTGAGAACCTCTTTGATGCGCAGAAGTACGACGATCAGAAAGATGCACGCTGCCGATACGCACAGCAATGCGAGGATCTGAGCAACAAGAAGAGCAACTGGTTCCAATGGAAATCTCCGCGTTAGGGGTTATGCGCGATCCCGTTCTGTCTTGTATGCATCGACACCCGCCCTGACGGCCTCCTTCAGCTTCGTCCCTTCTTCTGCCAGCGACGACGCTTTCCCTTTGGCACCGGAAATCACCCGATCAGCATCCTGAATAAGCGTCTTCGCTTTCGTCTGGGCATCGTTGATAAGATGATCGGACCGTTTCTTGGCCTCACTGACCATTGTGGTCGCTTTCGATTTTGCAGCCTGGACCTGGCCCTCTGCATCCTCGAGAAGCTCATCCGCGCGTTCCCTCAGCTCAGCTCTCAATTCCTTGCCGCTTTTGGGAGCATACAGAAGAGCGAGGAGCGCCCCTGCGACGGTGCCGGCCAGAAAGCCGACGACTGCGCCTCGTAGTGCTCTGTTTTCCTCAGCCATATTCCACCTCTCAAATCATCACAAACAGGTAGTTAGGTATGAATCCATAATATGAAGATCACTCCGGAAAATCAACCAATGAACAGAGAGTGGTAACCTTGTCATCGGACCTTCTTTTTGTGGCGCATCTTCCGCAGCCTCTTCTTCCTCTTATGGGTCGCCATCTTGTGACGTTTACGCTTTTTTCCGCTCGGCATGCATCCTCCTTAGGTGAATTCCTCTGATAATCATGACTGTGGCTTATTCTGAAAACGTGTGTTCCTCAAGAAGCCGGGTGGCACGTTGCCCCAGACTGCTCCCCGGATCGATGGCGGCTGCCCGGCGAAACCAGTCACCCGACTCCTGTGCATCCCCGGCGTTCAACATCACAATTCCGAGATTAAACGCCGCGGCCTGATGGCGCGGGTTCTTCTCGGCGACAGATTTCATTTCCCTGATGGCGCGCTGAAGGAGCGAACGGGCATCCGCGCTGTCATGCCGGGCAAGGTCGAAGTAGCATATACCCAGATCAACACGTGCGTTTTCATTGTCAGGGTTCCGTTGCAAGTACCGTTCATATGTTTCAGCCGCAAGATGGAGTGACTGATGGTCCTCTCTTGAGTAATCCTGAAGCACATTCGCCAGCCTGAGCAGCATGTCATCATCCTCCGGGTGCGCCTCCACCATCCGTTGCAACTGCTGGACCTCTGCAAGAAGCTCCTGGTTCCCCTGGGTAGCCGACGCCGGGGGAGCGTGTTCGTGGTCCTGATCCTGAAGAGCCGGAATATCCCGGCTCAGATCATCGTAGAGTGCCCATCCGCCGAACAGAACCGCAAACGCAATCACCGGAAGATGAATCTCCTGCCGGGATCGCTTTCGTTTCCGGCCGTGCCCCGGATCCTTTGTTTCAGCGGCCAGACGTATTCCACAGGATTCACAGAATACGCCCCCGCCTGAGTTCCGGTGGCCACACGCCGTACAATGACTTCCTTTCCCTTCCGCCATCTCCCGGACAGCAGGGCGTTCCACCTGCGAACCGCACTGCGGGCACGCGGTGTCGTCAGGAGAGAGTGCACCTCCGCAATCCCCACAAACTATCTTCATCGTTGCCATGCGGTGTTACCCCAGGATCTTCTTCAGATTCTCGTTGACCAGTGTCTTGACTTCTTTTGAAACCTTGAATAGCGGAACCCAGTGCTCGCTCACCATCACCTGCTCTCCCGTGCGCGGGTTTCTGGCGATCCTGCCCTTTCGTTTCTTCACCTTAAAGCTCCCGAACCCCCGTATCTCGATGTTCTTCCCGTCCCTTAGTGAATGGATCACAGTCGAGATAAAACCATCAACCACCGCCTCGGTCTCAACCTTCGTGAGCCCCGTCGCAGTAGCAATCGTGTCAACGATGTCAGCCTTTGTCAATGGCATACCTCCTTATTTGTGGATCGGATTACCCTGATACGGTTCACGGTCCAAGGAACCGGTACGAGAGAACCGGCCGTTCGAGCATTTCGGTTTTCAGATCAACGACACTCTGCATCGCCTCACCGAACAATCCTTCCCACCAGACCCGGCGCTTTCTCTCCTTCACCTGGGCCGGTTCGCCCTCGATCCCCCCGAGTTCCGCCGCGATCAAGACGGCATCCTCAAATGTCCCGATCGTGTCGACGAGCCCGTGCCGCAGCGCCTCTTCTCCGGTGAACACACGTCCATCCGCCAGCAACTTCACCGTTTTCATTTCGAGAGAACGTTCAAGCTCGACAACGCCGGCAAACTGCCGGTGCACCTCATCCATCAGTGACTGAAAGTATCGTTCATCCTCGGAGGTCATGTCGCGAACAGGGGTACCGGCATCCTTCAGGCGGCCGGTCTTGATCACCTTGACACCGACTCCCAGTTTATCAAGCGCTTCCTCAAGCTGCAGAAACTCCGCTACCACGCCGATACTGCCGGTCAATGTCCCCCGGTTGGCCACAATCCTGGTCGCCGCACAGGAGATGTAATAGCCCCCGCTCGCAGCCATCGCACCCATTGAGACCACAACAGGCTTTCCTCCATCGCGCGCCCTCCGGATCTGTTCGTAGATTTCCTGGCTTGCCACAACGGCGCCGCCGGGAGAATCAACCCGGATCAGGATCGCGCGGATTGATGAGTCATCAGCGTATTTTCGGACCTGCCTGTTGACCTCCTTAGCGGAACGGATCACCCCGGTTACCTCGATGACACCGAGCTTCTCACCGGAACCATACGTCACCGTTTCCGTGGAATCAACCGGAAGGCTGGCAGTCACGACGAGAACAATTGCGAAGAACCCCGCAACAAACAGGAAAAGGAACGCAAGAATGGCCAGAAACCATTTGGTCGATTTCTTCATCCGGAGGTCAATCTCTGTAAGTAGTTATCTTGTAATAAATTATACGAAAGAGGGGCTGCAAAGTCAAACCATTCCAGGACGGTTCGACCTGTCACCCGGACCCGGAGTTGCCTGATTCCAGATCCACCCTCACAATAGGCGATGGTACTAAGCGTCTAATCGGTACTCCTCCGCACCGCCCGTTTCTTTCTCAAGGGGGGGCCGGAAACCCCGTTCCCTGAAACGAGGGCGATTTCCAGCACTTCCGACATTTCCTTCACGAAATGAAACTTCGGAGCGCGATCTCCCTTGAGGACCGACCCTGGTATCTCCTCAAGATCGAGCCGATTCCGTTCCGGAAGGATTATCGTCCTGATACCGGCACGGTGCGCGGCGATCACTTTCTCCTTCACTCCACCGATCGGGAGAACAGCCCCCCGGAGGGTAATCTCACCGGTCATTGCCAGATCGTTGCGGACCATGGTTCCGGTCAGGAGTGAAGCCAGAGCGGTCAGAATAGTGACACCGGCGGAAGGGCCATCCTTCGGAATCGCTCCGGCAGGAACATGGATATGGAGATCGGTCTTCAGCCGGAATTTCTCTTCAATCCCCAGAGTCCGTGCGTTCGAGGCGATGTAACTCAGCGCCGCCTGAGCAGACTCCTTCATGGTCTCACCCAGCTTTCCTGTCAGAATCAGCCCTCCTTTTCCTTCCATCTGCGTTGCTTCAATGAACAGAATATCACCTCCGACCGGCGTCCAGGCCAGACCGATCGCAACTCCAGGCCGGTTCATTCTCTCCCCTACATCAGGAAAGAATTTTTGCGGACCAAGATAGCGCGTGAGATTCTTTTCGCTGACGGTATGCTTTCCCTCTTCCCCCTCCACCACCTCGCGGGCGACCCCCCGAGCCACCGTCGCGATCTGGCGGTCGAGGTTTCTGACACCTGCTTCGCGCGTATAGCCGGCGATGATCTTCCGCACAGCCCCCTCGTGGATGCTCAACTGTGGCTCCTTCAGCCCGTGATCGGCAATCTGCCGCGGGATAAGAAAGCGTCGGGCAATATGGAGTTTCTCTTCCTCCACATAGCTCGGGATTTCAATGATTTCCATCCGGTCCCGCAGAGGAGGCGGTATCGGTTCCATCATGTTTGCCGTCGCAATGAACAGGACCCTGGAGAGATCGAATGGAATTTCCAGATAATGGTCGCTGAACGAGAAATTCTGCTCAGGGTCCAGCACTTCGAGAAGAGCCGATGACGGATCCCCGCGAAAGTCATTCCCCAGCTTGTCCACCTCATCGAGCATGAAAACAGGGTTCGCGGATCCGGCCTTCTTCAATCCCTGTATGATCCGTCCCGGGAGAGCCCCGATGTAGGTCCTTCGATGGCCCCGTATCTCCGCTTCGTCGTGTACACCGCCGAGAGAGATCCGGACGAACTTCCTTCCGAGCGCGGCGGCGATCGACCGGCCGAGAGATGTCTTCCCTACGCCGGGAGGGCCCACGAAGGCGAGGATCGGTCCGCGCATATCCTTCTTCAATTTGCGAACCGCGAGATATTCCAGGATCCGCTTCTTCACCCTCTCGAGTCCGTAGTGATCCCTCTCCAGAACTTCACTGGCTGACTGTATATCAAGATTGTCTTCGGTTTCCGTACTCCATGGCAGATCCAGGATCCATTCGAGATATGTCCGGCTGACGGTGTACTCGGCGGATGCAGGACTCATTTGCGAGAGCCGCTTCAGCTCCTTGTTCGCTATCTTGAGCGGTTCCTCCGGAAGCTTCGCCTCCTCGATTTTCTTCCGGAACTCACCGAGTTCGACTCCCTCGTCTCCTTCGCCGAGCTCCTTTCGGATCGCTTTCATCTGTTCGCGTAGAACGTACTCGCGTTGAGACTTGTTGATCACATCCTGAACATCCGACTGGATCTTGCCGGCGATTTCAAGCTTCTGTACAAATTTTGTCAGAACCATTGTGGACAGGTTGAGTCGCTCGGTCAGGTTGAAACATTCGAGGATCTGCTGCTTCTCGCTCGAGTCGACCGGAATCATGGCGGCAATCATATCAGTGACGACGGCGGGATCCTGTGCATTCAGCACCGCCGGCAGCTGTTCTTCACTCAGATTCGGGGCAAGGTCCGCCGCTTTCGAGAGCAGATTCTTCAGGTTTGTCACGGCCGCCTCGACTTCGATCCCACTGGCGGACGTCTCCTCCGGGTCGCGCACGACTGCCTTGATGAACGGGTCCACATGGAGAATGGTCAGAAGCTGTGCCCTCCGGATCCCCTGGACGAGGACGCTCTTGGTGCCATCGGGAAGGGAGAATACTTTCAGGACCCTCGCGAAGGTCCCGACCCAGTGAATATCCTTCTCGGTCGGCTTCTCGATCGCACCATCGGTCTGTGCAACAATGACAATTTCGCTTTCATCCCTCACCGCCTCCTCGACCACCTTCAGGCTTCCCTCACGGCCGACCGCGAGAGGAATGATCTGTCTCGGAAAAAACACCGAGTTCCGCAGGGGAAGCACCGGAAGTGCCCTCGGAATCTTTGATCGCGTCCCTGTCGTCTCCTCACTCTTCTTGTTTTCAGCCATTACGCTCCTTTCACGACCTGATGCAGACAGAAAAGCGGCATCCCTGCAATCCCACCACACTGCAGGGAGCCGCTTCGAACCTGTGAACAGATCGTCCTGTTAAGATACCTTGACGTCAATCACCTTCGGTTTCGCTTCTTCGACCTTTGGAAGAACGATTTCCAGAACACCGTTGCTGAAGGACGCCTTCGTCTCGTCACTCCGAACCAGACCGGGGAGCGTGAACGACCGTTGGAACGATCCATACGACCTCTCAACTCTCCGATAATTCGAGTCCTTTGACTCTCCTTCCTGCTTCTTCTCACCGCGGACGGTCAGCACATTTTCTCTTGTCGACACGTGCACATCCTTCTTCGACACGCCCGGGAGCTCCATCCTGACAACGTATTCGTTCTCACGTTCCGCAACGTCGACTGCGGGGAACCAGAGCGACTCTCTGATATCCTCATTCCAGCGTTCACCATGAATCAGATTGTCAAACATTCTGCTCATACTCTGCTGGATATTCTGTACCATGGACGGAACGGACATGAGTTCCTGTTCCGGTTTCCATCGAACGATTGACATGACAATTCCCTCCTTCCTTTGTTAACGAATCGAGATTTCTTTTGGGCGCATTTCTTCTTTCTTGTGCAGCTTGATCGTCAGAACTCCGTTTTCGTACCGCCCTTCGATACTGTTCCGGTCGATCCCCTCGCCGAGATTGAACGACCGGGCATAACCGGCCTTCCTGATCTCTGTAAAGAGCAGACCGGTCCGATCCCGGGGAACCATGTCGGTGGCACCCTTGATCATGAGCAGGTCTTTCTCGAGTCTGACGTGGATCGAATCCTTTGCGACTCCGGGCATATCAACGATGATCACGTATGCCTCACCGGTTTCGTAAACATCGGTTGACGGCCGTACATAACTCACCTCATCCGACGCAGGCCCCACCACGGATGGCGTCGCGTTCTGGACCACAGCAACCTCTTTTTCTTTTGTCATGTTCCATGCCTCCTTTTCTCGTACAACTATGTTCCTTACAAAGCACCGGGCTCGTCTATCAGCTGACCCGGATCTCTTTTGCGCGCGCGGCTTCCGCCTTGGGCAGGGTTATTGAAAGAATTCCGTCCCGAAGTTCGGCGGTAATCGCATCAACATTGACCTCACCCGGAAGAGCGATTGTCCGTGCAAAACCTCCGAAGTGAATCTCATTGCGGAGCCATCCGGCATCCTCGGGAAGGCTCAGTTTCTTCCGCTCGCCGGCAACGGTCAATTGGCCGTCCTGAACGGAAATTTTCACATCCTCCTTCACGACCCCGGGAATCTCTGCCGAGATCATGTACCTGTTCTCATCCTCCCTGACGTTGACCCTGGGACGCCTGACCATCTGATCAGTCCCGGACAATACTCCGTTCAACAGCGTATCGAAGGGCCATTCACCCCCGGTTTCGAAAGGGAAATCGAACAGTGGCTGTCGATGGACTCGTACTAACATTGGAACCTCCTTGATTGTAGATTCTGAAATACAACTCGCCTTTCTGTCATACAACGTGCATGCCAAGTTTTTCAATTCCTTATAACACATTGCCAAATAATCATTTAGTGAAAATCGATCTAATCCAGGACTGGTGACACCATGACATGGAGGCACATCGTTCTGCTCTTTTTTCATGTAGAGACCGACGATCTGGCGGAGCTGAATGACAGATTATCAGAAAAAAAAAGTCTCACGGATCGTGAGACTTTGTGGAGAATCTTTAAAGGGTCAATGTCATCGTGCACGGTCTTTCTCCGAAATACTGTAGAGAGCGATCGTGTGTGTGAGGATTTCCACATTCTTTTCCAGGGTGGCGAGGGAGAGCCTTTCGTTGGGCTGGTGCCCAAGATATTCCTCGTCCGGCATCGCAGGACCGAACACGACGGCGTTCGGAAGCCGATGGGCATATGTCCCGCCTCCGATCGACTCAGCCTCCCGGTCCTCCCCGGTCACTTCGTTATAGATCGAAAGCAAGTCCCGGACAAAGAGTGATTCCGGGTCCATGTAGTGCGGTTCTCCGATGTATCGCCTGTCAGTAAAGGTAACACCTTCCTCCTCCGCGAACCGGTCGAAGCACTCCTGAAGCGCGGTCTCCGTTGTCTCTCGGCTGATTCCCTTCGGTCTCCGGAAGTTGAACATGAGTGTCACAGAGGAGTCTGTCGTTTCAAACAGGTTCACGGCAACGGTAACATCACCCATGAAGTCATCATGATGGGCGATACCGAGGCCCGAGCC
>JAOUDE010000116.1 GCA_029859455.1 Ignavibacteria bacterium
CGACGTGCTTCCTTGCTTCTTCCAGGATCGGTACCACCGGGGCGAAATCGCTGTTCTGAAGATACACCGATGAGAGATACACCCAGCCATCGGGGTTCCACGGGGCCAGCTCGGTCACCCTGCGAAAGTTGACCATCGTCAGGGAGTCATCTCCTTCCATTCCGCCAAGTGCTCCGAGAAACCAGTACGGTCTCCAGTCGTCCGGATGTGTGTTCCGGATCGTTCTGAACATCGACCGGGTAACGGGCAAAAGCGCCGAGTCCCCCTGCACCTGTGAGAAGTACGCCTCGCCGATCTGCAGCTTTGCTTCCACGCTGACCGAGTCACGTTCGAGAACGAGGTCAAACAGTTCTGCTGCTCTTATGTATTCCCGTCTCAGCAGATGAACGGTGGCAATTTCTCCGAGAAAGTCGAGGTTCTCAGGATCCCGTTCGCGGAGGTCCGTATAGAGCCGTATCGCGTTGTCATAATCCTGCGCGCGCACATAGGTTTGCGCGAGGCTTCGCATCAGGCCAACGTTGCCCGGATCGATGGTCAGCATCCGCTCCATTGCCGCGGCGGCACTGGCCGGTTCGCCTTTTGCATTATACAGGTCAGCGATCTGGAGAAGGACCTCCCATTCATCCCCGAACCGTTCGATGATCCCCTCATACGTCTCCAGCGATTTCAGCGGCCGCCGGCCCTGGTAAAGACCTGCGAGCGTATACCACGACTGGATTTCGTCCGGATCAAGGGCCACAACTCTCTCGTACACCGCGGCAGCACTGTCGATCTGATAGGCGCCGGCGTACGCATCACCGAGATTCCTGAGATAATCGACATTGTCCGGGGCCTTGCGGACCGCCTCCATGCCGGATTCGATGGCGAGCGCATGCTTGTTCAGGCGCGAGTAGCATTTCGAGAGCGCAAAGAAGACTGCATGATTCGGATCGTAGCGGAGTGCGTCCTGATATTCAATGATGGCCTGTGCGTAATTCCCCTTCATTTCATGGATAGAACCATCGATGAAATGCTGAAGCGCCTTCTCCCTCGCTCTCTCTGAAACCTGTGATTCAACCGTGGCGGCCTGCTCCCCGTTTCCGGTTGTTTCCCCGGATGGGGCACAGGACTGCAGGACGAGGACCCCGCACATCACCGTCGCCGTACTGATTATTGTTCTCCGGATCGCCATTCACACTCCTTCTTGCATCGAAAAATATACCGATCTGACCAATGAGATGAAAGGATCGGAATTGTCCGGGGATTGTAACTCTCCCCAAACAGTTCTATCATTACGGTATCCTGTTCTGTATGTTCACTGCTCTCCCGCTGGCCTGAGAACCAATGACGGAAATTTACGAGATTCTTTCTGATGTCGGCATCAAGGGATTGATCGATATCCTGATCATGTCTGTCATCATCTATTCCGGACTTGTCTGGTTCAAGAGAACCAAGGCGATCTTCGTGATTACCGGCATGTTCGTTCTCGGCGCAGGATACCTGATCGCCCGGGAGCTGGACCTCACACTCACCGTGACCGTCTTCCAGGGATTCTTCGCTGTTTTTCTGATTGCCGTTCTGGTCATCTTCCAGGAGGAGATCAAACAGTTCTTCGAGTTCCTGGCCCGGATCACCAATGTCCCGAAACTCAAGCGGACGGGTCCGACGGAGATTCCCCGCCCAGAGGTGGATCTCCTTGTCAACACCATCTCGCGATTCGCTTCCGAGAGGATCGGAGCGCTGGTCGTCCTTCGGGGGAAGGATCAGATCGCACGGCACCTCGATGGGGGTATTCCTCTTGACGGCGAGATGAGCGAGGAACTTCTCTCGAGCCTGTTTGACCCCCATTCAGACGGCCATGACGGCGCAGTGGTCATCGATTCAAGCAAGGTATCGGAATTCGGCACCCACCTCCCGCTTTCAAAGAATCTCCAGAAGCTGGGTCGGGGGGGTACGCGCCACGCGGCTGCGCTCGGACTCTCAGAAGTCTGCGACGCTTTGTGTCTAGTCGCCTCCGAGGAGCGGGGGACCATTGCCGTCGCCCGGAACGGAGAGTTGAAGCAAATCGGCGATCTGCAGGAATTATCATCGCTCATCAACTCATTCTACCGGGAAATCGTTCCGGTCCAGGAACTGAAGCCCTGGAAGGAATTCTTCCGGAGGAATTACCGTGAGAAAATCATCGCCGTCGCTGTCACACTCCTTCTCTGGTTTGTCTTTGTCCATGAATCGCGACTCGATTTTCAGACTGTTGCCGTTCCTGTCAGATGGACCATCGCGCCGGGACTCATCGTCAGGCAGGTCGAACCGCCCGATGTTCAACTGACCTTCTCCGGTCCCCGCAGGGAGTTTCTTTTTCTGCATCCGGATGAATTCTCTGTCACCCTGAACCTTCTCTCCACCTCACCCGGAATCGTCGTCCGTGAGATCTCCGGCTCCAATGTCACTTACCCGGAGGGACTGACCTTCCTGGGAAGTGAGCCAGGCGATGTCTCGGTTGAAATCCGCACAGCCGGCAAGCGCTGACCAGGACAACACGATGAGGCAACTATGAGCTCGCAGAAGTCGCTTATTGAATTCATCCAGATGCTCATCGAGCAGGCTCCGATCGAGGCGGTTCGAAGTCTGGAGCGGCTGGACACGGAAGAGGCGGTACGGGTCCTCCGTGAACTCTCTCCGTCGTCGATCGCCCGCATTCTGCCGCATCTTACGACGGAAATAGCAGGTGAGGCGGTCCGGGGCCTGCCGAACGAACTCCTCGAGCGGGTGTCCGGGCAGGTACAGCCTCACCAGTGGGCTGCGTTGTTCGGGATGCTGCCTGAAGATGAGCGCCAGCGGATCGTCCAGACCCTCCCGGAAAAGATTAAGGACCAGGTCAGAGAGCTGTTCGAGTTTCCCGAAGACAGTGCCGGGCAGATGATGAAAACAGATTTTCTTGCGTTCCTTCCCCACCTCAAGGTAAAGGATGCGATCAAGAAGATCCGGTCACAGGCAAAGCGGAATGTTTCACCATCTTATGTTTACGTTGTGGATGAGGGAAGGCACCTGCTCGGTGTGATCACCATGCGGGATCTTCTTCTTGCGAAGGGAGAGGCCAGACTGGAGAGCATCGTTCAGCCCGACATTTTTTCGGTCGATGCATTCATGGACCGGGAGGAACTCGCGAATGTCCTTTCCGGCCGTCGTTATTTTGCGGTGCCGGTGGTCGATGGTGAGAAGCGGCTGCTTGGGGTCGTACGGACTGAACAGCTCATTTCCGGAGTCACCGAGGAAGCGTCTGAGGATATCCTGAAGATGTTCGGTGCCGGCGCCAATGAGCGATCGTTTTCCCCCATCGGGTTCTCATTGAGGAAACGACTCCCGTGGCTCCACGTGAACCTTGCAACGGCGTTTCTGGCCGCTTCGGTTGTCGGTTTCTTCGAGGAAACGATCGCACGAATCACAATCCTGGCTGTGTTCCTCCCGGTGGTCGCCGGTCAGGGCGGGAACGCAGGAGCCCAGTCGCTGGCGGTTGTCATGAGAGGTCTCGTTATGCGCGAGATCCCGAGGGATCAGGTTTCATCACTCATTATGAAAGAGAGCTTGATTGGAATTGTCAATGGCTGTATTATTGGACTCGTTACGGCGGGCGTGGCGTGGCTCTGGGAAGGGAATCCGTTTCTGGGACTGGTGATAGGCCTGGCGATGATCGTGAACCTTCTGGCCGCCGGATTCTCCGGTGCTGCGATTCCGATCGCCATGAAATCGATCGGTCTTGACCCTGCCCAGTCATCGAGCATCATTCTGACCACCGTGACCGACGTGGTCGGGTTTCTTGCATTTCTTGGATTCGCAGTCGTCTTTCAGGCACATCTTGTCTAGTGCCCGGTAAAGCGGGCAGCAGAAAGGCAGAGGAACACCTGGCTCAACAATCGAAGAAACCGGCTGCCGGCGGACATGGTTTCGGAACCGCTCCCGTATTCCTGGCAAGCATCAGCACCATCCTTGGTGCCATTCTTTTCCTCCGTTTCGGCTATGCCGTTGCGCATGTCGGACCGGTTGGAACCCTGCTCATTATTTTTCTCGGGCACCTTGTCACCATCCCGACCGCCCTGGCGATCGCGGAGATCGCAACGAATCGCCGTGTCGAGGGCGGTGGTGAGTACTACATCATCTCGCGGTCGTTCGGGGCCACGGTCGGCGGGATGATCGGTATCGCTCTCTACCTGTCCCAGGCCGTTTCGGTCGCATTCTATGTTATCGCATTTGCTGAAGCGTTCCGGCCTCTTGCCCCGCTCCTGGAATCGTCGACCGGCATTGCATTCGATCCCCGCATCGTCTCTCTCCCTGCATTCGTCGGTCTGGCATGGGTCGTTTTCAAACAGGGCGCCGGCATAGGCGTCAAGGCCCTCTGGGTGGTGATCGTCGCTCTCGGGCTTTCACTGATTCTCTTCTTTCTGGGATCGGCACCGGAGGGTGTGGTCATCGACCAGGTTGAACTCTTCGGGATGGGTCGTGAGGCAGACTCCTTCATGATCGTGTTTGCCATTGTCTTCCCGGCATTCACCGGGATGACAGCCGGCGTAGGATTGAGCGGCGATCTTGCCAACCCGAAGAAATCGATTCCTCTCGGAATCATATCGGCAACGGCAGCGGGCCTGATCGTCTATATTCTCGTTGTGTTCAAGCTGTCGTCGAGTGCGAGTCCGGAGATGCTTGCCGGGGATCAGCTGGTGATGCAGCAAATCGCTCTCTGGGGCCCCATCATTCCGATCGGCCTCGCGGCGGCAACCGTCTCCTCGGCCATCGGATCCATCCTGGTGGCGCCGCGCACACTCCAGGCGCTCGCAGCGGACAGGATTGTCCCTTACGCCCCGGTGAACCGCTTTCTCGCCTTTGGCGTCGGCCCGGAAAACGAGCCGAGGAATGCAACGCTGGTGACATCGGCGCTTGCATTCGTGACGGTGGCGCTGGGTAATGTTGATTTTGTTGCAAGCATCATCTCGATGTTCTTCATGGTGACGTACGGATCCCTCTGCGCTATCAGCTTCCTCGAGCATTTCGCCGCCCGGCCGAGCTTCCGGCCCAGCTTCCGGTCGAAATGGTACATCAGTCTTATCGGGGCGATCATGTGCCTCTTCCTGATGTTTCAGATGGATCCTCTCTACGCCATTCTCGCCCTGGCGATCATGTTTCTTCTTTATAAAGGAATCAACGCCGCGCGGGGAGGCGAAGGAGACCTGGCCTCGATGTTCCACGGGGTCATGACGCAGGCGACCCGGTACCTGCAGGTAAAACTCCAGCGGCGGACCAACAGACCGCACAACGAGGAGTGGCGTCCAAGCATCATCATGCTGAACGAACGGACATTCTCGCACGCCGCCCCGCTTCAACTGTTCAGCTGGCTCTGCAACCGGTACGGGTTCGGCACCTACCTCCATTTTACGAAGGGTCAACTGAATGACTCCACGTACCAGGAGAGTCGGGAGTTGCTGCTTCGACTTATCGAAATGTCGGAGCTTCAGCAAAGCGGCCTCTATCTCGACACGATGATCTCCCCCTCACTGCGGACCGCACTCTCACAGACGCTCCAGGCACCCGGCGTTTCCGGAATGGAGAACAACACGATTCTGTTCGAGTTCTCTCCCGGGGATTCGGACGAACGAATGGATTCAATCTCGGATGGATGCCTTATCGCGAGCGATGTCCGGATGAACTCGCTCGTGCTCCGGCATGGTGATCATTTCTTCGGTGGACGGGCACATCTGCACATCTGGCTCACCTGGCATGACTATCGGAACGCGAACCTGATGATTCTTCTGTCGTATATTCTGCTCGGCCATCCTGACTGGCATGAAGCGGAGATCACCGTGTACGCTGCGTTCCCGTTTGCCGAGGTAGACGAACAGCGGGCAAAACTGAACACCATGATCGAGGCGGGCCGGCTCCCGATCAGCAAGAAGAACCTGAGAATCTTTCCGACTGACGAGAAAGTGGATTTCAATAAGCTGGTCGAGAAACACTCCTCTATGGCGGATCTCGTCATATTTGGTTTTACCTCTGACCGTCTCCGCGAAAAGGATACCGACCTTTTCCTCAAACATCCTTCCCTGAGAGATGTTCTGTTCGTCTGTGCCCAGGAACGGATTCTGATTGAATAGAAAGAAACCGGTTCCCATGCCGAAACAATCGAACAAAAGTGCCTCAGCGCGCCCGCGGAAGCCGGCGAAATCCTCCCGCACCATCAGCGACCTCGATATTCATCTTCTTGCTGAAGGGAATCACTTCCGGCTGTATGAGAAACTGGGATCGCATTCCGGAACAAGAAAGGGTGTCGAGGGAATCAACTTTGCTGTCTGGGCACCCAACGCAGAATCTGTTTCGGTGATCGGTGATTTCAATGACTGGAAGCCGGGAGCGGATCAGCTCGGGAATATCCCCGACGGTGCCGGGATCTGGGAAGGGTTCGTTCCGGGTGTCCGGACAGGAGCACGATACAAGTATCATATCACCTCCCGGACAAAGAAATACTCCGTTGCAAAGGCAGATCCCTTTGCGTTCTGCGCCGAAGTTCCGCCCAACACAGCCTCCCGCGTCTGGGATCTCTCCTACCGGTGGGGGGACAAACGATGGATGACGCGGAGGAAGGAAAAGAACGGCCTCAACAGTCCGATCTCGATCTACGAAGTGCACCCCGGTTCCTGGCGCCGGGATGCCGACGGAGGACACCTTACGTATCGGGAGCTGGCCAGGGAACTGACGGCATACGTCCTGGAACTCGGCTATACACATGTCGAACTGATGCCGGTGATGGAACACCCGTTCTACGGTTCCTGGGGATATCAGGTCACCGGCTTCTTTGCACCGACCAGCCGATACGGCAATCCTCAGGATTTCATGTACTTCGTCGATTACCTGCACAAGAACGGTATCGGGGTCATTCTCGACTGGGTACCATCGCATTTCCCCGGCGATGAACACGGGCTCGTTTATTTCGACGGAACGCATCTCTTCGAACACGCAAACCCTCAGGAAGGATATCATCCTGACTGGAACAGCTATATTTTCAATTACGGAAGGAATGAGGTCCGGTCATTCCTGATCAGCAGTGCGCTCTACTGGTTCGATCTCTATCATATTGACGGCATTCGTGTCGATGCCGTTGCCTCCATGCTCTACAGAGATTACTCACGCAAGGAGGGCGAATGGGTCCCGAACCGTTACGGGGGCCGGGAGAACCTGGAGGCGATTACGTTCCTGAAACGCCTCAATGAGGCGGTGTATGAGGCATTCCCCGACACTCAGATGATCGCAGAGGAATCCACGTCGTGGCCGATGGTCTCAAGGCCGATTTACCTCGGCGGCCTTGGCTTCGGTATGAAATGGAACATGGGTTGGATGCACGACACCCTGAAGTACTTCAGTACCGATCCGTTATTCAGGAAGTACGATCATGACAAGCTGACATTCAGCCTCTGGTACGCGTTCTCGGAGAACTTTCTGCTCTCCATTTCGCACGATGAGGTGGTCCACGGAAAGGGGTCGCTCCTGGCGAAGATGCCGGGGAACGAATGGCAGCACTTTGCCAACCTTCGCCTTCTGTTCGGCTACATGTTCGGTCACCCCGGAAAGAAACTCCACTTCATGGGGAGCGAGCTGGGAGTCTGGCGCGAATGGAATCATGACTCCGAGCTCGAATGGGATGTCCTGCAGTA
>JAOUDE010000117.1 GCA_029859455.1 Ignavibacteria bacterium
TTTTGATAGAGCTCGATCGGTGTGATGGGACCCCTCGGCTTTCCGGTGCTGGGACCGGACTTGTAGTAATTACCCACAATGACTGTTTGGAGGTTGCCGCCAACGTCGGAACCGACTTTTCCAAAATTGTAGACTACATTGTTGACGAACTCGGAGCGTCCCGGGCTGACAATCCTGGGATTCCTTTGATCATTGTGTGCAAGAAGATTGTGATGTGCAGTCAGATTCGTGCCCGCCGTCTTGTGAAACGCCAGAGCCTTTGAGTGGTTGCCCTTGGGGTGAATGCTGTTGTTCAGTCCCTCACTGATGATGTTCCATGAAACAGTCACATCATGCGCCGTTCCACCAATATCGAGATTGACGTCGACTCCCCAGCTGAGGGAGTTATGATCGACAACGACATTGTAGACGGATCCCGGGGAGCTGCGGCGGCCCCATATCTCGATCGCGTCTCTGATATCCGGTCGAGTCCCGCTCCGATCATCACTCTGACGGATCCGGAGACCGCGGATCACCACGTCATGAGTCTTAATAGCGATCATCCCGTTCCGGATGCAGATCCCGTCGCCGGGCGCCGTCTGTCCTGCAATCGTGATATACGGATTCCTGATCATCAGCGTTCCGTTCAGTTCGATTGTTCCGCCCACATTGAATATGACGATACGAGGGCCCTCCGCTTCGACCGCTGCCCTCAGACTGCCAGCTCCTGAAGCGTTCGTATTGGTGACGAAGAGGACATCTCCTCCGCGGCCGCCTTTGGTGGTGGTTCCGTGTCCTTCAGCTCCGGGGAAACAGGGGATGTCCGCCGTGGAAACCTGAGCGAAGAAAGCGAAGAATAAGAGGAGAAATAATGTCCGACCTGATGTTATCATGCCACCCTTTTCCTTTCATGTGCGATCACTGCCAAAAAACCATTGTACAATCTTCGATCATTAACCGCAAGGATCGGTCTCTATTTTCGACGAAAGTAGCTTATCATCAGGGTTTTTCGTATGTTTTGACATCTGTCACACAATTTTCTTTCGAAAAGGGGCATCTTGTGTGCTGATTCCTTTCCTGTTCCTGTTTTCCAGAAGTTTGAAAAAGATGACGAAATGCTGAACAAACGACCGATTATCCTGAACTGCTTTGCAAGGGGCGGTTCACAAATGCTTGTCAACCTTTGCCTTTCCCACCCCAATGCCTGCCTTTCCTCGGGTGAGACGCACAAGGTGTTCAAGCCTGGCACGCCCTTTGATGCTGGCTGGTTGCGTGTCAAGAAAAGGCTGTTCTATGACTGGCCGACCCGACTGATGGTGGGACAGGACATTTTCGATCCTCACCTGTTGAAGGAAAGGAAGCCGGTTCCTGCCTACGTCCGCACCAGGATCGACAGGATCTTCTATGAGGGCCGTTTTCTCAACCGGATTCCGGAGCAGAACATGTACCGGTATGAAGGAGTTGAGTATACGACCGAACAGCTTGCTCAGTGCCGGCTGGTGACGAAGTCATTGAACGGTCTCGTGTATCTGGTCGATCTGTTCCGTGAGATGTATCCGGATGCGGTCTTCATCGCGCTCGCGCGCAACGGGCTTGCCATTTGCGAAGGGAGCCTTCGCAGACGATACACGGCGGAAGAGATCGGAACCGAGTATCACACGGTGGTCAGCAGAATGCTGAAGTATCAGGAGACGATGCCGAACTATCATATTCTCCGTTACGAGGAGATGGTCAGCGACACGGCCGCGTTTACGCGAAAACTGTACAAGCTGGCGGATCTGGACATCGCCGAGGTTCCGAAATTCCGCCTGGAGGCGCGGCCGGTTACCACGGCTGACGGAAAACATGAGCGGCTCAAAGGGAGTTACGACAGGCAGTTGTTCTGGTATGAGCTGGACAATATTCAGCAGCATGTGCGAAGCGATGTCAACGAGAATCAGATAAAGAAACTTCCGGCGGAACAGAAGAAACGATTTCTGGCAATAGCCGGAGATATGATGGAGAGTCTGGGATACTCCACCGCATGAAGCGGAGGTCATCCATTCCATTGTTGTAACGAACGTAACGGATAGCTCAGGAGGTTAGAACATGAAATCACTGGTGACGGGCGGTGCAGGGTTTATCGGGAACCACCTTGTGAACCGGCTGCTGGAGATGGGACATGAGGTCGTTGTTCTCGATAATTTTCGCAGGGGCAACAAGCTGGACAAGAAAACAATACGCTCCATTGAGCTGATTCAGGGAGATGTGAGAGATCGCGAGACGGTTCTCCGCGCCGCCCACAAGACGGACTGGATCTTCCATTTTGCGGCGGTTCTTGGCGTCGATATTGTCGCCGACAATCCTGTTGAAACGATGGATACCGAGGTCGTCGGCATGAGCAACGTTGCAACGGCCGCTACCCTGAACGGTACTGAGCGCGTCATCTACGCCTCCACCAGCGGAGTGTACGGAAAATCAGCAATCGAAGAGGCGGTGCGTGAGGATTTTGCCGTCTCGCCGAAGTCGAGTTACGCCATCGCAAAGCGCTACAATGAGATCTACCTCGCTTCACTGTTCGAAGAAAAGATCTTCGAATCTGTCTCGCTCCGGTTCTTCAATGTGTACGGACCAAAGCAGGACCGCCGGATGGTGATTCCGAGGTTCTTCCAGCAGGCGATCGCGGGAGATCCGATTACCGTATTCGGGAGCGGAGCTCAGACGCGCGATTTCACCTACATTGATGATGTGGTCGAGGCAACGATGCGGCTGGCAACCCAGGCGAGCGGATGCGGCATCTATAATATTTCGAACGAGGATGAGCACACGATCAAGGATCTTGCCGAAGCGATTGTTAAGGTGACCGGAAGCAGTTCCAAAATATCATTTATCAACCCCCCGGAAAACAGATACGATTTTGAGGTTGAACGCCGCTTCGGCTCATCTCAGAAACTCTTCGACCTGACCGGCTTCAAGCCGAATACGCCGCTCGAGAAGGGACTGAAGATCGTGTATGAGAGCTGTCTGGCGGAGGGTGTCCCTGCCTGAATACCCGGCGGCAGCGGAGAAAGAGGAAAAGGGCCCGGGTGATTTCGCCCGGGCCTGTCAGGTTCGTTCTTCCCACCAGGTAGAAAATCAACAACAACGTCCACGCAACATGAAAGGAAATGAATGAAAGCGACAAACATTGTCTGGTCCGACGGCTATCTCACGTCGACCGATTTCGAGAAACGGTTCAAGCAAAAAGGATGTGTGATCTGGTTTACCGGACTGAGCGGGTCAGGAAAATCGACCATCTCCGAGCGGGTTCAGAAGGAATTGTTCGAAATGGGGCACATCGTCTATGTCCTTGACGGTGATAACGTCCGTCACGGACTGAACAAGGATCTCGGTTTCTCCCCGGATGACCGGGTCGAGAATATCAGAAGGATCGGCGAGGTGGCGAAACTCTTCCGTCAGGCCGGTATCATCGTGCTGACCGCATTCATCTCTCCCTACAGGAAGGACCGGGACACGGTTCGTGAGATCATGGATGAAGGAAGCTTCCTCGAGGTGTATGTCGAAGCTGACATCGAGACCTGCAAGAAGCGGGATCCGAAGGGACTGTATGAAAAAGCGATCGCGGGCAAGATTCCGGAGTTCACAGGGATCTCCGCTCCCTATGAAGAGCCGCTCAAGCCGGAATTGACAGTCGACACCAACGGTGAGACGGTTGAGCAGTCTGCCCGTCATGTGATCGATCTTCTGAAGTCGCGCAAGATAATCTGAGGAAGGGAACGTGACCGTCGACTTCCAGTTCTGGTATACGCTTCTCATCGTCCTGGCGATGCTGGGAGCGCTGGCATTTGAGGTCGCCCAGACAGCACTGATCCTCACCGCGGCGCTTCTCCTGCTGGTGTTCGGTGGTGTCATCGGTCCGGGGGAAGCGTTCCAGGGATTCTCGAACGAAGGCATGCTGACCGTCGGCTTTCTCTTTGTCGTTGCTTCCGGCCTGCATGCCACCGGCGTCTTCTCCAAGATGACGTACGTACTGTTCGGGAAGGAGCGAGGGAACCCGCGTTCGAAACTGATCAGAGTTTTGTTTCCGGTTGCCGGGATCTCTGCCTTCATCAACAATACGCCGCTGGTTGCGATTCTGATTCCGGCGGTGCGATCCTGGTGCAGGAGATTGAATTTTCCCTCGTCAAAACTTCTGATCCCGTTGTCCTATGCCACCATTCTCGGCGGCCTCTGTACGCTGATCGGAACCAGCACGAACCTGGTGATCCATGGCCTGTTGATCGACCACGGGTATCCCGGTTTCACGTTTTTTGAACTGGGGAGGGTGGGACTGCCGATGGCGGTTGTCGGTATTCTGGCGGTCGCACTGGTCCTGCACCGGTTCCTGCCGAAGAGGAAGGAAGTGGCGGCACAGCTCGGGGACGAGGTCCGCGAGTTCGTCATCGAGATGAAGGTGAATGCGGCTTATCCCGAAATCGGCAATTCCGTTCAATCGGCGGGCCTCAGGCGACTGAAAGGCCTTTTTCTGTTTCAGATCGAACGGGACGGAAAGATGATCGCGCCGGTGACTCCGACGGAGAAGATCCACGAGGGGGACCGGCTGTTCTTCACCGGGATTCCCGAAACGATCGTCGAGCTTCAGAAGAGCAAGGGGCTGGATGTCGTCCGGGACGTTCATTTTGATCTGAAGAACTACGATTCGGAGGAACTGAAAACGTACGAGGTTGTGATCTCGCCGAAATCGCCTCTGATCGACAGAACAGTTCGCGAAAGCAACTTCCGCCGGGTCTATGATGCGGTGATCCTCGCATTACACCGCAGCGGCGAGCGTGTGAACCGGAAGATCGGCGATATCAGGATTCGGGCCGGGGATACCCTGTTGATTCTCGCGAGCCATGAGTTTCACACGAAGTGGTATCACTCGAGCGATTTTTCTCTTGTGTCGACCAGCGAAGAGGTCCCGTCCAAAACGAGGATCCAGGCCACACTGGCAATGGTCATCGGGGCGCTGATGGTTCTCGCCGCGACGATCGAATTCGTTCCCATGAGCGTTGCGGCGGCAAGCGCGGCGCTTCTTCTTGTCCTGACACGATGCCTTCCGCTGCGCGAAGCATTCAACGGCGTCGATCTTGGCGTCATGCTGAGCATCGCATGCGCTCTGGGTATTGCAAGGGCGGTCGAGAACTCCGGCGTTGCGGAATTCGTTGCCCATGGCCTTCTCGGGGTCTCCGCTCAGTTCGGCACGCTGGTTATCATCGCCGCCATCTACGGGGCGACATTACTTATCACGGAGATCGTCAGCAACAATGCAGCTGCGGCGATCATGTTTCCGATCGGACTCTCGGTCGCAGCGTCGCTGGAGACCGGCATCATGCCGTTCATGTACGCGATCACGCTCGGTGCCTCTGCGGCCTTTGCCACCCCGATCGGTTATCAAACGAACCTGATGGTACAAGGTCCGGGGGGATACAAGTTTCTCGACTACGTTAAAGTCGGACTCCCCCTCGATCTGATTGTCGGTTCGGTCTGTGTCACCATGATCCATTTCTTATTCTTTTAGGAGAGCAACGGTTTATGATTATCCAACCACATGGCGGTACCCTGGTCAACAGAATATTGAAGGGAAGCGACCGGTCGTCGTTTCTTGAAAAACACAAGGCGGCGCGCACCATCGCCGTGAACGACCGTACGGTATCGGACATCTATATGATTGCGATCGGCGGTTTCAGTCCGCTGAACGGTTTTGTCACGAAAAAGGAATACGATGCGATCGTCACATCGATGCATCTCACGAACGGTCTCGTGTTCTCCATCCCGATCACCCTCTCGGTCGATAAAGCGACCTTTACGGAGACTAAGCAGGGTGAGACCTGCGCGTTGAAAGACGAATCCGGGACAGTCCACGCCTATGTCACTGTCGAAGACAAGTTCGAGCGTGATGTCCGGCATGAGGCGAAACACGTGTACCGGACCGAAGAGGAGGCCCATCCGGGTGTCCAGAAAGTCTATGAGGGAGGACCCTATTGTATCGGAGGACCGATCCACTATGTGAACGAGTCACCTGAGCTGGAGTTTCCCGAGAACAACCTGACACCGGCAGAGACCCGGGCCGAGTTCGAACGACGCGGCTGGAATACCGTGGTTGCGTTTCAGACACGGAACCCGATCCATCGTGCCCATGAGTTCCTGACGAAGTGCGCTCTCGAAATCGTTGACGGTCTGCTGATTCACCCGCTGGTCGGTGAGACGAAAAGCGATGATATCCCGTCGGACGTCAGAATGGCATGTTACAAGGTGTTGATCGACAAGTATTACGTAAAGGACCGTGTGGTGCTCAGCGTTCTTCCGGCCGCGATGCGCTATGCAGGCCCCCGGGAGGCGGTCTTCCACGCGATTATGCGCAAGAACTACGGATGTACCCATTTTATCGTTGGTCGTGATCATGCCGGAGTCGGCAACTATTATGGCACCTTTGATGCTCAGAAGATCTTCGATGAGATCGATCTTCATGCGTTCGGGATCGAGCCATTGAAGTTCGAGCACTCCTTCTGGTGCAAGGTGACCGGCGCCATGGCGACAGAGAAGACCAGCCCGAGCACGAAGGAACAGCGGGTGTTCCTCTCAGGAACGAAGGTCCGGGAGATGCTGCAGAACAAGCAGATTCCTCCGGTCGAGTTCAGCAGGCCTGAGGTCGCGGAAATCCTCATCGAATGGGCATCGAAGAAGTAATCGATGCCCGGGAAAGGAACAGTGTGAACAAGGAATTATTCATGGGCGTCGTCGATCTTGCCGTCAGGGCAGGAGCGGCCGTCCAGGAGATCTACGACCGGAGCGAAGGCGTTGTGGTCGAACGGAAGGCGGACAATTCACCTCTGACGATCGCCGACCGCGCGTCCCACAAGGTGATCGCCGAAGGTCTGGCGCAGATGCATCCCGGCATCCCTGTCCTTTCGGAAGAAGGAAAGGCGATCCCGTACGATGTGAGGAAGGGATGGAAGAAATACTGGCTCGTGGATCCGCTGGACGGGACGAAGGAATTCATCAGCAGGAACGGTGAATTCACCGTGAACATCGCACTGATGGACAATGCGGAACCTGTTGCGGGTGTTGTGTTCGCTCCGGCACTGAACCGGCTCTATTATGCCGTGAAAGGCGACGGCGCGTATTTGCGGGAGGGGAGCGGGGAAGCGGCTCCGATCCGTGCGGAGACGAATCCGTCCGGCGGTGTCGTGGCCGCCCAGAGCAGATCGCACGCATCCGATGAAGAGATTGCGTTTCTGAAGCCGTTCGGGGTCGAGCGTACCATCCAGATCGGCAGCTCGCTGAAGTTCTGTATGATCGCTGAAGGAAGGGCTCATCTCTATCCGCGGTTCGGGCCGATGATGGAGTGGGATACCGCGGCCGGACATGCGGTCGTCATCGAGGCAGGGGCAACGGTGCGCGCATGGAAGGGGGGCCCGCTGAGCTATAATACCGAGTCTCTGAGGCATTCAGGCCTTGTTGTGAGTTCTCTCGGAGAGAACGGGAGATGAGGATCCTGGTCACAGGAGGAGCCGGGTTCATCGGCTCCCATCTGATCGAGCGGCTGCTCGGGGACGGCCACGAGGTCGTCTGTCTGGACAACTTTGACCAGTTCTATGATCCGCGGATCAAGCGGATGAACATGGAACTGATCGGCCGGGTCGGATCGATTCGTCTG
>JAOUDE010000118.1 GCA_029859455.1 Ignavibacteria bacterium
CCCGCTGACATCCGGGCCTTTTTTTTATCCACCTGAGTGACCAGACATATCCACATAGTTATCAACACGGCCGCACTGTTTTGTCTTTGGTTTAGCGGACCAGTGTATCTCAAGGCAAATCAACGTTTTACGGCGAACGATCAGTCTTCGCAAGTAGATTCGACAGCTGTTTATCAACCACTTGCCCTTGCCTTTCTCTCCGGCGAACAGCCGGCGGGATCCGGCCAGGGTCCGTTCGAGTTCGACGAGATTGTGGTCAGAGGGCTCTGGTTCACTCCGACGCTGAGGCAAACTCATTCCGCTGTCACCGTTCTTTCGGGCCATGAGCTCGACATTGCGCCTTCAAGAGTGCTCTCAGGAGTCATGTCGGGAGTTTCCGGCATTCATATCAAGGATTACGGGGGAGCCTCCGCCCTCAAGACGATTTCCCAGCGCGGCCTCGGAGCTGAACACACTCTTGTCCTCGTCAACGGAATGAGGGTCAATTCATTTCAGAACGGCCTGGTCGACCTCGGGCTCTACCCTGTTGATCACCTTGAACGGGTTGAGGTTTTGCATGGCGGATATTCTGCCGCATACGGGTCGGATGCGATGGGAGGCGTTGTTAACCTCGTGACAGCCGTGCCGTCAGGAGTTCCTTCAGGAACGGTTGAAACCTCGTTCGGGTCATTCGGATATCAGAAGATCAGTGCCGGAGGAGGCGCGGGATGGTCGGGCGGGGGAGTGCATGCTTCTGTCGCCAGCGAGAAGGGGCGCGAGAATTATCCATTCGCTTTTGTCAACGGACCTGTTGAAACCGGGTTGACCCGGACGAACGCTGATTTTTCCTCAGAGTATGCAACACTGGGCGGATTCATCGGCCTTGACAAAGAAACCAGAATGAGTTCCTTCATCCGTCTGTTCAGGTCGGGCCGGGGAGTTGGCGGGCCGGTTCTCAGTCCTTCAACCGCATCCGTTGCGAGGCAGACTGATGAGGATTACCTGGTTCAGTTATCCGTTGTCTCATCCGGAGAGTCCGGAACCCGTCTTTCAGGAGGTGTCCAGGTGCATTCGGCGTATCAGCGCTACCAGGATCCCTCCCTCCGGGTTGGTCCGTCAGACGGACTGGATACGTACTTCAAGAATAACGACTACCGGGGATCTCTTTCGTACACGCGTCACCTCTTTACTGATCTCTCCGTTTCAGTCGGCTTCGAAGGCGCATCTACGAGAGCAGACGGTTTGTCGATCCCTGCCGCGGTCACCCGATGGCATGGTGCAGCTTTTCTTTCGGCCGACTATTCTATTCCGGTCAGTCCGGAAATCTTCCGTCAACTTGCCGTCAGGCCTGCCGTCAGATTTGACAGCTTTACAGGTGTTGCCCCTTCGCTGAACCCACAGGTGGGAATCCTTGCCGGATTCCAGGATGTCACGCTGGGCAGAGCGGAGATCGGAACCCGGCTCTTTGCATCCTACAACACGAACTTCCGTGTGCCGACATTCAACGAGCTGTATTATCAGGGCGGAGGAGGAATCGGTAATCCGCTCCTCCGTCCTGAGGAGTCCACAGGCTTTGAAGTGGGTGGCGGCTTCTCAGCGGACCTTGGTGGCCTGCATGAAGTCACCGGAAGTTTCTATCGCTCTGAAATGACCGACAGGATTGTATGGGTCTCGGCCGGAAGCTTTGGAGTGACCCCGCGCAACATACGAACCGTGGAATCGAGCGGCACGGAGTTCACATGGTTTTGGAGGCCTCTCAATGATATCGTTTCCGTCCGGCTCAACTACTCGGAAATCCGCAGCATGAAAACCTCTCAGGAGAGTCCGACGGACCGCAACCTCAATACGTTTCTTGTCTATGTCCCGGCAGAGACATTCAACGCATCGGCAGGGGTCAGCCTTCCACCCGTATTTCCGGGGGTGGAACGAATCGAGTGGACCGCGGCGTATCACTATGTCGGCCTTCGCTACACGAATGAAGATAACTCGGGATCGCTTCCTCCCTATCATCTCCTTGACTCGGGAATGTCGGTTGACTGGGGACTCGGGGGGCCTGTGTTAACAACCCGGCTTGATGTTCTGAATCTCCTTGATGCTGCATACCAGGTTGTCCTCGGTTACCCGATGCCGGGGAGATCTTTTCGACTCACATTGGCAATGACCTATTAAACCGCAAAGGAATATCATGAGAATCCTTCCCGCAGTTCTTCTCTCCCTTCTCTTTCTGCTTGCCGCCTGCAAGAATACCCTTGTTGATCCCCCTCCGGGCACAGCGCCCGGTGCCGTCTCCAAAGGTGTGTATGTCCTGAATGAAGGGATGTTCGGCGATCCGGCCGGTGCCCGGCTTTCGTTTCTCGATCTTCTGACGGATTCAGTCTATTTCGATCTTTTCGAAACCGCCAACGCGGGAGCACACCTGGGCAGCCTCGGAGATGACCTTGAGGTTTATGGCGACAGGATCTACACATTGATGAGCGGCTCGGAGAATCTTGCGGTTCTCGATACGACCGATCATGCATTGGTTCAGTCTGCCACGTACGCAGGAACGGTTCCGCATGATCTTCTGATCGACCCATTGCGGAACTCGATCTATCTCACCCAGCTGTTCTCGGGGTCTGTGGCAAGAGTTGATCTCACAACCCTCGCCCAGCTGGAGACAATTCCGGTCGGCGCGAATCCCCAGGGAATGGCATTCGCCAATGACTATCTGTTCGTGTGCAACTCCGGTTTTGGTTCAGGCAATACCGTCACGGTCATCAGCGCCGTGACCCATGCCACGGTGGAAACCCTCGTGGTCGGGGATGGCCCGACCCGCGCGGTCGTCGGCATGGATGGCCGGGTCTGGATTGCATGCACGGGGAATGCATTCGGGACGCCGCCCACCCTCGGCTCTGTGTATGCAGTCAACCCGATCTCCCTGATTGTGGAAGATGTTGTTCCGTTTCCGGAAAACCTCTGGGGATCGATCGCCGCAGGGACCGATGGCAGTATCTATCTCCTTGGCGTGACGAGCGGAAGTTTCTACGGCGGGCCGGTCCACCGCATTCTCTCATCCTCGCTGGCGATCGAGATGAACTTTCTCCCCGGGACATACTATTCCCTCGCGGCCGATCCTGCCACCGGCCGGATCTATGCAGCCGATGCGAGGGACTTCCAGGGAGACGGTGAGCTTTTCATCTTTGAGCAGAACGGAACGGCGGTGACGGTGGTCCCGACGCAACGCGGACCCGGAGCGATAGCGTTCCGTTACTGACATGAATGCACCGAGGGTTGTGTCGCTGCTGTCGAGCGCGACGGAGATTGTCTGTGAACTGGGCTGCATCGATCGTCTGGTTGGACGCTCACATGAATGTGATCACCCCGCCGGGATTCTGAAGTTGCCTGTCTGCACCGGCCCGAAGTTCGACACTGCAGGCACCAGCAAAGAGATCGACACACGCGTCAAAGAGACCCTGGCGGCATCCCCGGAAGAAGCGTTGTCAGTCTACGCAGTGGATGCAGAACTTCTTCGGTCCCTGCAGCCCGATGTCATTCTCACACAGTCACAATGCGAGGTGTGTGCCGTCAGTCTGAAGGATGTGGAGCGGGCGGTCTGTACATGGATATCGTCTGAGACACAGCTTGTCGCACTGGAGCCTCATTGCCTGGCTGATGTCTGGGACGACATCCGTGCCGTTGCCGGGGCTCTCAATGTACAGGAAGACGGAGAACGGCTCATCGAACGGCTGCAGTCGGATCTCCGGTCGGTTGAAGCCCGGGTCGCCTCGTTCGTGCCACCGACCGTTGCGTGCATCGAATGGATTGATCCCCTGATGACAGCGGGGAACTGGACGCCTGAACTGATTCAGATTGCCGGCGGTGAAAATTTGTTCGGCAAGGCAGGATCGCATTCTCCCTGGATGAGCTGGGAGGATCTCCGTCGTGCTGATCCCGATGTTATTGTAGTTGCCCCCTGCGGCTTCGACCTCGAACGGACCCGGAGGGAGTCCGGGACCCTTGCCGAACAGCCTGGGTGGTCCGGACTCTCCGCCGTCAAGAACCGGAGAGTCCATATTGCTGACGGGAACAGGTTCTTCAACCGGCCGGGACCGGGGCTGATCGAGACGACACAAATCCTGACAGAAATGTTCCACCCGGGAGTGATCGAATCTGGACTTCACGGAACAGCATGGGAACGCCTGCGGTAGGTTGTCAGGCAGGATTGGAATCGACCCCTCCGTTTCATATATTTGACCTGATGGAGATCACGCTTGTACTCGAAAACGGCATCCACTTCACCGGAGAATCCTTCGGTGCAGTGGGTGAGATTTCCGGCGAGGTGGTCTTTAATACCAGCCTGACCGGGTATCAGGAGATTCTGACTGATCCCTCCTACAGTGGTCAAATCGTGACCATGACCTATCCCCTTATCGGAAACTACGGCGTCAACCCGGAGGACAATGAATCTCTCCGCCCTCAGGCATCCGGTTTGATCGTCCGGGAATACCAGGACTCATACAGCAACTTCAGAGCGACACAGAGTCTCGGCTCATGGCTTGAGGAACACGGGGTTATTGGTATTCAGGGAATCGACACCAGGATGCTGACGCGGATCCTCCGGAACGAGGGTTCGATGAGAGGGATCCTTTCGACAACCGATGGGGATCGCCAGAAGCTGTTGAAGAAGGTGAATGAATCACCATCGATGAACGGTCTTGATCTCGCAACGGTTGTTTCGGTCAGGGAGCCGTACTCATGGGATGATGTCGACAAGACGCCGTTCGCTCTGCCGCCCCTCAACGGAGAATCAAAGGGAAGGAGATACCGGGTTGTGGCGATGGATTGCGGCATCAAGCACAACATCATGAGAAGGCTGACGAGCTACGGTTGTCAGGTCACGGTTGTCCCGGCAGATTTTCCCGCAGAAGAGATTCTTGCGATGGATCCGGACGGGATCTTCCTTTCGAACGGCCCGGGTGACCCGGCTCCTGTCCGGGTGGCGATTGCCAATATCAGGAAACTGATCGGGAAGAAACCGATCTTCGGTATCTGCCTCGGCCACCAGCTGATCGCGTTGGCGCTGGGAGGGCGGACGTTCAAGCTGAAGTTCGGGCACCGGGGTGCAAATCATCCTGTGAAAAAGCTGTCGACCGGTGAGATTGAGATCACCTCACAGAATCATGGATTCTCCGTCGATCCCGACTCCCTCGACCCGGAGATCGTGGAACTGACCCACGTGAACCTGAATGATGGCACGAATGAAGGATTCCGTCACCGGGAGCTTCCATTATTCTCAGTGCAATACCATCCCGAGGCTTCACCCGGCCCTCATGACAGCGACTACCTGTTCCGGGATTTTATCAGGATGATGAAAACGGGCGCTCCGGTCATTTCTACATCCGTCAGATCGGTCGGTCAGATCGACAAGACTGTCTGACACCGTTCACCCGTATTCCGACCACCGCATCGTTTGATCCCTGTCTCTGAAAAATCCGATCTTCTTCAGCGTCCGCTCGAAGGGAGAACCACCTGGTCTGTCCCCGTTCAGGTAGCGGAGGTGGAGTTCGGAAAACGGTCGTGATCTCTTGTCCGACCAGTACGCGGTCAGGAACATGCGTACGGATCGTTCAAAGAGATCCTCGCTGATTCCGTCTCGGGCCCAGACCCTGTTCCCCATGTTCTCTACGACCAGGGCAACAGATCCCTGATGGAGTACCACGTAGTGTTGCGGTTGTCGTGAGAAGGTCGGCAATGATGAGTGAGCGGGGACGTTTGGCCCGTACGGATTTGCAGGATCACATCCGTTCAGGACAACCAGATCGTCTGACGAATGCCCGGCCTGGCCCCTGATCATCTCCACGGCCAGACGGTGGCCGAATTGCATCCCTGAGAGACCTTCGACGAAATATCCCCTCCGGATTTCTCCCTTCAGCTCAAGTTTCTGCAACTCTCTCGAAATCAGCGGCCATGGGAGGAGCGATTCCCTGCTCACGATCTCCCTTGCCACGATGCCGTAGCGGTCGAGCATTTTTTCTGCCAGGAGGCGTGACCGCTCCTCAAGGTTCAAATGCGGACCGGTCACTGCCGGTGAATCCACCAACGACCATCGTCCACTCCAGCCCGGAGTCTGCTTCAGCGCCTTTCGGGCCCCGCGGAGGAGCCGTCCGCGATGGAGATTGCGGCGCGGGGAAACGAGCTCGATCCGATCCGATTGTTCCCCCGGAGGTTCTTTCTGAAACCTTTGAACCGAAAGTATCTCTCCGAAGAGATCATTGGTCACTATTCCGGCCCAGAACAGTTCGGCGAGTCCCCGGTTCAGCGCCCGGAGGGACAATCCGGTACCACTCCGGATGTCAGAGAGGAAGGAGGCTCCGTTGCTTCGGAGGTGATTCAGGATTGTGGCTCCGGTTTTCCCCGGCGTATGGTCACCGGGCGGGCCTGCAAGGGCGCCTAGATCGCCTCGGAAGAAAGGGGCAATTCTTCCCGGTCCGGCGCCCCTCCAAATGATCCTCCCGGATGCAGTCAGAATTGAGATACGATCAAGTTCCTCGCTTCCGATCCTTCCTGTGAGTATGTCGCGATCCCAGACCAGAGCGGGAAGGGACAACCCCTCAAGCTGTCCTATACACTCCTCCGCGTTCATCTCCCGTTCACTTCCTCCGGGCAGAATGTTGTGCCACCTCATCAGGAACCGGGCATAATCGAAGAGGGGTATCGGCCGGATCTCCTTCCGCAGAAGCGAGATGGTCGTCCGCTGAATCCGTTCCAGGTTTGGTCTGTAGGACCACCCGGTTGCCGTTGTGCTGCCGGGTGGTTGCCGGACCCGGGTTACCTCGCCGCCGGATTCCATCTGCTCGATTGCTCTGGAGACAACGTCTTCGGAGAGATGGTAGCGGCCGGCGATCTGATCTGTTGTGACGATTCCATGAGAACGGAGAATCTGTCGCAGAAATCCCGCCATCGATTCGGGTTGGATCTCCCGGAAGAGCGGAGCCTGCTCGGCCGCTACGACCCGGGATTCGTTTCCGATTGTCAGCAAGACCGCTCTGCCGTCGTTCACCAGAGCCTTCAGATAGGCGGCTCCGTTTCCTTCAGACCGTTGCAGAATTTCCTCTTCCGACAGGTCTCCGATCCGCAGAAGCAGCTCGTAGAGTTCCTCAGGCGAACGTGCCCGGAACCCCTCCGCTGTGTGCTGGAGTTGTGCCTCAACGGTTGCAACGGCATCAGGACGGACCGGAAGATTGATATCCCGAAGGTCCAGAATCTCTCCAAGAAGCTCACGATTTACCGCCCGGGGTCGGCCGGAAGAGTCCGCCTTCGGCTGATCCCATTCATACATGTACACGGAAATAAAGTCGAACAACAGACTTGCCGCGAAGGGTGAGGGGGTCTCGGTTCTGATTGTCCGGATCCGGATCTGCCCGGTCTCGATCTCCTCTGCGACCTTCCTGAAATGTTCAAGGTCGAGGATGTCGTGAAGAATCTCACGGACTGTCTCGATCACGATCGGAAAATCGTCATACGTTCTGGCTACTTCGAGGAGGTCCTTTGCCTTCAGTCGCTGGAGCCAGAGAGGTGCACGCTTGCCCGGGATCGGTCGGGACATGAGGAGCGACCGTGCGGCGTTCTGCCGGAACTGTCCCCCGAACATCGGGGAAGAGGGCATTTCC
>JAOUDE010000119.1 GCA_029859455.1 Ignavibacteria bacterium
GGACAACGGTCCGGTGCCAGGGTTTCTTTTCGACTGTTCCCACTTCGTCGATATGCACATGTTTTGCTTCGGTATACTCCTTAAGTCCTTCCACGCCGAACTCGCGCCCGATGCCGCTCTGCTTGTATCCTCCGAACGGTGCTCGTTCACTCAGGAGATGCCATTCATTGATCCAGACAGTGCCTGTGCGGAGCCGCTTTGCCACATCCATCGCCTTGTCCGGACTGGTGGACCAGACGCCTCCGCCGAGGCCAAAGTCAGAATCGTTCGCCATTCTGACTGCATCATCCACCTCCTTGTAGCGGATGACACTGAGAACCGGACCGAAGATCTCTTCGCGGGCGATCGATGAATGATTGTCGACATGATCGAATATCGTCGGCTCAACGAAGAATCCTTTCGCACATTCCGGCCCTGTCGGTTTGCCTCCGCCGGTGACAATCGTTGCGCCTTCCTTCTTTCCTTTTTCGATATAGGACATCACGAGCTCCTGCTGCTTGCGCGAAACAACCGGCCCGATATCGGTCTCGATTGCCGATGGGTCGCCAATCTTCATTCGCTTGGTCTTTTCCACCATACGCTGGACAAAGGAGTCCGCGATCGTTTCAGGGAGGAAAAGCCGGGTCCCCGCTTCGCAGCACTGGCCCTGGTGATAGAAGATGGCGTACAGCGCACCGTCGACGGCATGCCCGATATCAGCGTCGTCCAGCACAATATTGGCTGATTTGCCACCGCACTCGAGCGTGATGTTCTTCAGGGAACCCGCGGCTGACCGCATGATCTCCTGGCCGACAGGAGTCGATCCGGTGAAAGCGATCTTGTCAACCATCGGATTCGAGGTAAGCTCGCTTCCGAGTTCGGACCCTGATCCGGAGACGATGTTGACCACACCGGGGGGGAACCCTGCTTCCTGAACGAGGCGGGCGAGTTCCATGGCTGTGACCGAGGTCTCCTGAGAGGGCTTCAGAACAACCGTGTTTCCGGCGGCAAGCGCCGGACCGAGTTTCCAGATTGCCATCTTCAACGGAAAATTCCACGGAATGATCGCTGCGACCACACCGACCGGTTCCCTCAGAAGAAGGTTCCTGCTGAACCCCGGCTTCGATACCCCCTCCAGTTGTTCGTTCAGATCGATCAGGGCGAGTTTCGAGAAGCTGTAGAGATTCCGTGCGCTGAGGTAGATATCTTCCTTCGCCTTCTTGAGGGTGGAACCGGAATCAGCCACCTCGAGCCCGGTCAGCAGCTTCGCATTTTCATTGATCTTGTCTGACAGCGCTTTCAGATATCCGGCTCGCTCCTCTCCGGAGAGACGGGGCCACGGGCCGGAATCGAACGCCGTGCGGGCGGCTCTGATTGCCTTGACCGCGTCCGCTTTTCCCCCGCGGGCAAGCGTTGCGACCGGTTCCTGGTTATAAGGGTTTGTGGACTGAAATGTCCGTCCGTCAGCTGCGTCGACAAATGTATTGTCGATAAAGAGTTGATACGTTTTCAAGGATACTCCGGTGTTTCGTTGTTCGGTTGGATGTCTGGCCGGATGAGTTTGAATCGAGGTAATCCGGAATGTGTTCGTGCTGGTCAAGAAGATAGGGAAAAACCGGGAATTCCTCAATATGTTGGATTTCGAAAGCCAATTGCATATTTTTCCAGTCATCATGATCGCAACCCTCTGCTGCAGTAAATGAAACGATCTGCATCCCTTCTCATTCTCCTTTTGATTCCTCTCCCCGGAATCGCCGGCGACGGAACCGGGGAAGTTCAGGCCGTCAGAACGGAAACACCTCCTGTACTCGACGGTTTTCTGAACGATAGCGTCTGGGAGCGTGCCATCCCTGTCGGTGATTTCACACAGAGAGATCCTGAGGAAGGAAAGCCGGCCACCGAACGGTCCGAAATCCGGGTTCTGTACGACGATGAGGCACTCTATTTCGGATGTATGTACTACGACAGTAATCCTGCCGGGATCGTCGCGAGGCTGACAAGAAGAGACAACGAAATCGATTCAGACCGCGGATCGATCAGGATTGATTCATACCACGATCATCAGACTGCTTACGAATTTACCTTCAACGCAGCGGGAGTGAAGATCGATATCCTGATGTATGATGACGGAAACCGGGAAGATCCGTCGTGGGATCCGGTCTGGGAACTTGAAACAAGAATTCTTGACAACGGCTGGTCAGCCGAGGCAAAGATTCCATTCAGCGTCCTGCGTTTCGAAGATGATGCCGACGGAGGAGAGCATGAATGGGGAATCAACTTCTTCCGCTTGATCAGCAGAAAGAATGAACGTCTCATCTGGGCGTTCTGGCCGAAGAGTGAGAGCGGATTTGTCTCACGGTTCGGCCATCTGACAGGTGTGAGCGGTGTTCCGTCTCCGCGGCGATTGGAACTTCTTCCCTTTGTTGTCGGCAAACATGATTCGGAGCCGGAACGGAGCTATCAGGACCAGCGCTCCGAGATTAGCGGCGATGCCGGGATGGACCTGAAGTACAGCCTGACCAGTAACTGGATTCTTGATGCCACGATCAACCCCGACTTCGGACAGGTCGAGGTCGATCCGGAAGTGCTGAACCTGACGACGTTCGAGACGTTCTTTCCCGAGAAGCGACCCTTCTTCATCGAGGGAACCCAGATCATCCGGTTTTCAACCTTCGGCGACGCGTTCGGTCCCGGAATGTTCTACTCCAGACGGATCGGCAGGGCGACGTCGGTCAGTGAGGTCTCGGTCCCCGAAAATGGGAAGGTTGTCTCCTTTCCAAAGAACGTTTCGATTCTGGGTGCGGCGAAGGTCAGCGGCAGAACCGCAGAAGGGCTCTCCGTGGGTGTTCTGCAGGCATTCACCAGAGAAGAGACGGCGACAGTGGCGGACTCAAACGGAGTAAGAGCGGAACAGCTGATCGAACCGTTCGCCCACTACAACGTCATCCGCCTTCGGCAGGATATCCTGGAGAACTCCAATGTCGGCGTGATAGCAACATCGGTTGCCAAAGAGGGCCTCTCACCCGCTGTCACGGGAGGGGCCGACTGGAACATCCGTCTTGCGGCCAACACCTACCAGGTTAATGGTTTTCTCGCGTTGACCCGAACGACAGGCAATAATCTTCAGCGGGTCAACGGTTCGGCCGGCAAACTGCAGTTTGCACGGATTGGGGCGGAGCACTGGCTCTGGGATATCGGTGTCGACTATACTTCTCCCAGGTATAATATTAACGACATCGGATTCTTTTTCCGGCCTGATGATTACGGGGCGACCGGCAACCTCACCTATAAGGAAGATCGGCCTTCCGGTTTCTACCGGGACTATAGCATCTCCCTGTTTCTCCACGAGAGGCGGAACTTTGACAATGTGAATATTTTCCGCGAAGCGAATCTGAGAGGAGACATGCTCTTTGCAAACTACTGGGAGTTCGATGCCGGGTACCATGTGGAGTTCGGCAAGTATGATGACCGCGAAACCAGGGGAAACGGAGACTACCAGAAGCCGCACGCTCATACGGTCAATTTTTCAGTTGAAACCGACAGCAGAGAGAATATCTCCGTCGAGGCGAGCCAGTCATTCGGATGGGATACGAAGCTGAAGCAACAGCGCGGGACGGGGGTTGGCCTGAATATCAGGCCGCTCACATGGATGGAATGGCATCTGTCGGGTGGTTACGAAAGAGTGAGCGATTTTGAAGCGTGGGTCGACAACGTTGCGCAACAGGACGGAACGACGGCAAGCATCTTCGCAGACCGCAGCACCGAGCAGGTTGATATTACCCTGCGCGGAGCCGTGACATTCACCCGGGAATTGACACTGGAGTTGTACGGTCAGGTATTCCTCGCAAAAGGACACTTCCGGAATTTCCGCCGGTTGCAGGGGACGTCAACATTTGAAACATTCAACTACTCGGAAGATCCTGATTTCAATGAGCAGGCGGTGAATTTCAATATCGTCCTCCGGTGGGAGTACCTGCCCGGGAGCACAATGTTCCTGGTCTGGTCCCAGGCCCGGCAGGATGAAAACGGGATGTACGATTCTTCCACCCGCGATAATTTTCAGGCGGCCTTCGAAGCGCCCGCAGCCAACGTCTTCCTATTGAAAGTCAGCTACTGGCTGAACATCTGACCGATGCTTCAGTCGTTTCGTTCACCACGCAAGGAGGCAGTCGGATGATGGAGCAACTCAACCTGACCATCGATTCTCTCCGCATCTTCTGGGCCCAGTTCGCTTCCTATGTTCCCCAGGTGATAGCGGCGATTCTTATTCTCACCGTCGGATGGCTTGTGGCGAAGCTGGTCATGCGCATCTCGATCCGCGTCCTCCGGGCTCTGAAGCTGGACGTCGTTGCCGAGAAATCGGGGATCGAGGACTTCCTGCTGAAAGGGGGGGTGAGGTTTACGACCGTGACCCTGATCGCGAACCTGATTTACTGGTTTATCATGTTCACGGTGATGCTGGCGGTACTGAACAGCCTCGGCCTTCATGCAGCAGCGGAGCTTTTCAACCAGATTATTCTGTATCTTCCGAACGTCCTTGTCGCGATTCTGGTGCTGGTGTTCGGTACTCTCTTTGCCAAGATTGTCAGAAGCCTGTCGTTCACCTATCTGACGAACATCGGTCTCGACGGCGCTGAATTCATCAGCACGATCGCACAGTGGGCGATCCTGCTGTTTGTGACATCAGCTGCGCTGGAGCAGCTCTCGATCGGCGGGCAGATTCTGATCTCGGCGTTTCAGATCGGATTCGGCGCTCTTTGTCTTGCCCTGGCGCTCGCGTTTGGTCTGGGAGGAAAAGAGACGGCGCAACGCGTGCTGGACAAGATCTGGAAAGGCTGAAGAACGGAACCGGGGACGAAGGGACTATCTGAAACATGATCATCGACTGCCACACACATATCAACAATTATCACAACGAGACGCAGGAGTCCCTTTCGGAGGACCTGGACAAGCTTCAGAAGGAGATGCGGAGGAACAGAGTCGATATCGCCCTTGTTCTGACCTCGTACAAGGTGAGTCCCGGGCGGCCGTCCACCAGGGCGGTCGTGGAGGCGACGAGGGATCTCCCGAACCTTCATGTGGTGGCCGGAATCTGCTATACGACGTTCGCCCCGGGTGACCTGGTGGAGATCCGCGATTTCATCAAGGAGGGGTCCGTCAAGGGGCTGAAGCTCTATCCGGGGTACAAGCCGTTCTATCCGGCGGATCACAAGCTCGAGCCGCTTTATCGCCTCGCTGCTGAGTGTGATGTGCCGGTGATGATCCATTCGGGAGATACATACTCACCACGGGGAAAGGTCAAATATGCTCATCCTCTTCATGTCGACGATGTTGCGGTTGACTACCCGGATGTGACATTCGTGATCTGCCATATCGGCAATCCCTGGATACGGGACTGCATGGAAGTGGTATTCAAGAACAAGAATGTCTATACCGACATCTCAGGTCTGGTTCTCGGCAACTTCAAGGACCGGTTTCAGCGGTTCATGATGAAACAACTTCAGGAGATGCTCCTCTTCGGTGTGGAGCCGACCAAGGTCCTGTTTGGTTCCGACTGGCCGATCTCATCGATGGAATCATACCTGAGGTTCATGGAGGACCTCGCCATTCCTGCGTCGGACAAGAAAAAGATCATGTACGAGAATACCGCGCGGCTCTTCAAACTGGATGTCGCCGGCTCCGGCTTGAAACGAAACTCACTGCTCGACAGGCTGAAATAGTGATGCCGGGGCCGGAAGAACGGAGTTCGGGATTCCGGATTCTGGAGCATCCGGCCGACATTGGAATCGAGGCATGGGCGACCACGACGGCGGAGGCATTTGGGGTCGCGGCTCACGGGCTCATTTCGATCATCCTTGATCCCACTCTGATTCAACGCCGGACAACCCGGGTGGTTGAACTCCACGCAACCGACCGCGATCAACTGCTGGTGAAATGGCTGGAAGAGATTCTCTATCTCTACGACGGTGAAGGTTTCGTCGTCCGGTCTTCCGATGTCACACAGCTTACCACAACCACTCTCACAGCGACACTGACCGGCGAGCCGTTCGACCCGGACCGCCACGAATCCCGTCTCGATGTGAAAGCGGTAACATACCACCAGTTGCTGATTACCGAAGGCGGCGGAATATCGACCGTCCGGATCTATCTCGATATCTGACAGGTGTACCGATGAAACAAGTCGATCAATTCCGCTACCTCCTGCCGAAGTCGTACAAAAAAGGAATGAACGTCGAGGGGCTGGTCTATGCCGATTCGGTGCTGATCAAACAAATCGAGCAGGATCAGACACGCGACCAGGTTGCCAATGTTGCCACACTGCCCGGTCTCGTCGGCCGGTCGCTGGCGATGCCCGATGCGCATCAGGGCTACGGTTTTCCGATCGGCGGCGTGGCGGCCGCTGACCCTGATGCCGGGGTCGTGTCAGCCGGCGGTGTCGGGTTCGACATCAATTGCGGCGTGCGGCTTCTTGCAACACCATTCGCCGAAGAGGATGTGCGTGACAGGCTGGAACCGCTACTGAACCAGCTGTTCAGGGATATCCCGTGCGGTACCGGCCGGAAGGGACAGGTGATGCTGGGCGCGAGCGCCATCGATGAAGTGCTTGCAGACGGCGCGCACTGGGCTGTAAAGCAGGGATACGGGCAGAAGGAAGATCTTGCCCGGCTGGAAGAATTCGGGAAGCTTCCAACGGCGGATCCGGACGCTGTCAGTGACCGGGCGAAAGCAAGGGGGAGGTCACAGCTCGGGACTCTCGGTTCCGGGAACCATTTTCTGGAGATCCAGCGGGTGGATGAAATCTTCCGTCCTGAAGTGGCTGAGCGGTTCGGCTTGAAACAAGGTCACCTCTGTGTCCTGATTCACAGCGGCTCAAGGGGGCTCGGTCATCAGGTCTGCACCGATGCGCTTCATCTGATGGATGACGGCATGAAGAAGTATGGAATCAGTGTGATTGACCGTCAGCTCGCGTGTGTGCCGGTGAAGTCCGATGAAGGGCAGCGCTACCTGCGCGGGATGGCCGCCGCCGCCAATTTTGCGTTCGCGAACCGGCAGATGATGACGCACTGGGTGCGGGAAGGGTTCGAGAGGGTGATTGGCCCCGGGCAGATCAACATTGTGTACGATGTGTGTCACAACATCGCGAAGACGGAAGACCATGAGGTGGATGGGAAGATGCGGACAGTACTCGTGCACCGGAAAGGGGCAACACGGGCGCTTCCTCCGCGTCATCCTCTGCTTCCTAAGGACCTGTATGATGTTGGCCAGCCTGTTCTCATCCCGGGCAGTATGGGGACATCATCGTATGTTCTCGTCGGCACCGATCAGGCGATGAAAGAAACCTTTGGGTCATCCTGTCACGGAGCGGGGCGTGCGAAGAGCCGCTCGCAGGCAAAGAGGGAAACCGCGGCTGGAACGGTACGGAAGGAGTTGAAGGAGCTGGGAATACTGGTCCGGTGTGAATCGAAATCAGGTCTCACCGAGGAAAAGCCGGACGCCTACAAGGATGTCAGTCGTGTTGTGGATGTGGTCAGTGGTGCCGGAATTGCCCACAAGGTGGCAAAACTGTTGCCGCGGGCGGTGATGAAGGGCTAGGACAGAGAACAGAGAATGGAGGATGGAAAACAAGAGAAGTCAGAAGTGAGGCGA
>JAOUDE010000120.1 GCA_029859455.1 Ignavibacteria bacterium
ATCGTTCCGCTGATCGTCTCTGCGATTATCTCAGGCGTGACCAGCATCGGTAGCTCAGAGAGCTTCGGCAGGATGAGCTTCAAGACGATCAGTTACTATCTTGTTACCTCGTTGCTGGCGATCCTGACCGGTCTGCTTCTCGTGAATCTCATCCAGCCGGGCAGCGGAGCGGAACTCGGGCTGTCGCAGGTGCCGGACGATCTGATGGAGAATGTAGGGAAGATCGGAGACACTCTGCTCGGTATTATTCCGACAAACCCGATTGACGCGATGGTCCGGGGGGATATGCTCCCGATCATCTTCTTTTCGCTCCTCTTCGGTTTTTTTATCACACGTGTTCCGGATCCTTATCGCGGTTCCCTCACGACCTTCTTTCAGAGCGTGTTTGAAGTGATGATGAAACTGACCCACTTCGTCATTCTGTTTACCCCTGTCGGCGTGTTCGCCCTGATGGCGAAAATTATCGCTGAAACGGGGTTCGAGGTGTTTGTCCCTCTGGCGAGTTACATGGCAGCGGTGGCGGGAGGGCTGGCGATCCATGCATTCATCACACTCCCGATCCTGCTCTATCTCTTTGCCCGGGTGAATCCGGTTGCTCATATGAAGGCGATGTCGGCGGCGCTGATGACGGCATTCTCGACCGCTTCCTCGTCTGCGACCCTCCCGCTGACAATCGACTCGGTTGAAAGGAATGCCGGGGTGTCGAACAGAGTCAGTTCATTCGTGCTTCCTCTTGGAGCAACGATCAACATGGACGGGACAGCGCTGTATGAATGCGTCGCTGCGATGTTCATCGCACAGGCATATGGCATCGAGTTGACGTTCCTCCAGCAGGGGGTGGTCGTCTTCACGGCATTGCTCGCAAGCATCGGTGCGGCCGGTATACCGATGGCAGGCCTCGTGATGATCACGATTATTCTGGGTGCGGTCGGCCTGCCTCTGGAGGGAATTGCCCTGATTCTGGCAGTGGACAGGCCACTCGACATGCTGAGGACGGCAACCAACGTCTGGAGTGACAGTTGCGGGACCGTCATTATTGCGAGGTCGGAAGGGGAAGAGAATTTGAAGGTTCTCGCCGGTGGTGCACGGTGAGAGGATGAATGTTCAGGACCGTTATTTCAGTAGGATCATCTTTTGGATGAAACGGGTGCCTTCCACTTCCATTGTTGAGAAATAGACCCCGTCTGCCAGCGATCCGCCGCCGAACTCAACGGAGTGCTGCCCGGCCTGAACCGGGCCGTCAATAAGCCTGGCAACTTCCTGGCCGAGAATGTTGTACACCTTTAGAACGACATGAGCGTCATTCGGAATGCTGAAGGAAATGCGTGTTGTCGGGTTGAAAGGATTCGGGTAGTTCTGGTCGAGCCGCACTTCAGCCGGTTTTGCGGAAACGTCTGAAGTGATATTGGCCGGCATGGCGAATCCGGGGTTTCCGGTGATCGCAACATCATCGATATACACCCCCTCGCTGTTGAAACTGTCGCTCGAGTAGAAGACCCATCGGAACTTGAAGAGCGGCCCTGCATCGGCCGGGACATCAAATGTTCGCTCGGTCCACACCTGTGAACCGGACCCGCTGCCGGAGAACCGTTCCAGCTCGACCCATTGCGATCCCCGTTCATATTCCAGCCTCACATAATCCCTCACATCATACGTCCTGTACCATATCCAGTAGCTCATCCTGATGTTTGAGTAACCTGTGAGAGATACGCCGGGCACCTGAATGAGATAGGTGTTCTGGTTGACATCATAAGTCTGACCGGGTGCATTGCTGTTTGCCGCGCAGTAAACCGACTTCGTTCCGGTGTGGGCTCTTCCCCCCTGTGAGGTTGAAATATCTCCCCAGAAATCGAGGCCGCTTGCGGCATTCCAGTCAGATGTGAGCCAGTTGGCTCCGGGTACGGTACCGGATTCGAATCCGTCAGAGAAGAGGGTACTCACCGGAGCGTTGAGGGCGATCGTAAAGTTTCCATCACTCTGGTCGGTTACTGTCGGATCGTTGACAGCGGTCAGCCTGATCAGGGCGGTGGCGGAGGGCGTGCGGGGAATCACCCAGGGATAACTGAGTGTATTCAGAGCGTTTGCCGCGATCAGAATCCAGTCGGTCCCGTTGAGGGAATACTCGATCTTCACCTGATTGATCGTTCCGGTTGATTCCCATTGAATGGAACGGAGAGAATCGGCAACGAGGGTTTCACCTCCGTTCGGAGAGACCACCGCCAGCATACGGTTCGTACCGATACCGTTGACGCCGGAGGAATAAGAGTGGAGCCATTCCTCCAGGTTGGAGTACCCGTCTCCGTCGGCGTCCCCATGCGGGTTCGGGGGAGTCGCCAGCGTCCGCGTATTCACCGCAAGAACGGGCCAGCCGCCGACATCGTCCTGGCTGTCAATCAACGAGCCAGTCCCGTACAGCACATCATTGATGATTCTGGTATCGACCGCATCGCGGTCTCCCGGGCGGGCGCCGGCGTTTGCAACCGCGTTCAGGCGCGCGATGCTGCCTGCCTTCGCCACCAGACCGGCCGGCCAGGCGGGAGCGTCCCCGACGAGGGGATTGAAGGCTGCATAATTGCCAAACGGATTATCGAACCCGTCCGAGAGGTTGTCCTCGAGATAGATTTCGGAACCGGGCAGCAGTGCCTTTGAGAGAGTGATCGGCGTTCCGGTATCGGTGTCGGTACCGGGAATGAACACGTTCCCTGCAAGGCTGCTCTTGTTGATAGCCCCTTCGCTGATCATCGTTGCACCATATTCGCCGCTGTTGTAGGTCACATTGTTCACATTCACCAGTGTGCGCGACTGTGACATCGGGTTCCGCTGGTTGTTGTGAGCCATGAGGTTTCCGACGAACGCAATGCTGTCATGACGGCCGCCGCTGTCCCCGCCGACCAGCAATCCCATGGAGTGCTGACCATCCGGATGAATGGAATGAAACAGGCCCTCACTGATGATACAGTATCTGATCGTGATGTCATGGTTTGTGTAGGTGCTGTTGGGACTGTAGATCGATACATTCTCATCGATCCCCCAGCTGAACGAGCAATGGTCAACCACGATATTGTAGCAATCCTGCTCGTTCGAAAGGATCTCAAGACAATCTCGCTCCAATGGTGCAGGCCCGGGCCCATCCCCGATTCTCACGCGGAGGTGCTGGAGAAGGACGTCGTGGGTACGTATCCGGATTCCCGCGCCGCGAATAGTGATGCCGGGAGACGGAGCTGTTTGTCCCGCAACTGTGACAAAAGGTTTGTCAATCAGCAGCCAGTCGGTCAGGACGATTGTTCCGGAAACCTCGAAAATGATCACACGAGGGCCGCTCTGTAGGAGTGCATCCGCCAGTGACCCCGGTCCTGAAGGATTCAGGTTCGTGACTCTGATGATCTCGCCGCCCCGGCCGGCCGGGGTCGTGATACCCCATCCGGCTGCAAGAGGGAGAACAGGGATCTGTCCTTTATGCGTGATCGTGAAAACGTCGTCGCTCTGGTCGATAATGCTCGCATCGCTGGCGTCCGACACCCTGACATACACGTTCGATCCAGGCGCATTCGGAACCGCCCAATCATAGGTGAAATCGTTTGCAACAGCATCCTCGATCAGCAGCCACTGAATGCCGCCAAGTGAATATTCCAGCTTTACCTGGCTGATCGGGCCGGCAGTTTCCCACCTGATTTCCGCGACGGAATCCGCAACAAGAATTTCACCCCCGTTGGGTGAGACCAGACCGATCATCTTGTTGTTTTCGTCCCCACCCACGAGGGTTGTGTAGGAATGGATCCATTCCTCAAGATTCGTGTATCCGTCCCCGTCACTATCTCCATGCGGGTTCGGAGGGGTGACCAGAGGGCGGGTATTGACGGCCAGTGTTGGCCAGCCGCCGACGTCATCCTGGCTGTCGATCAACGAACCTGTGCCGTTCAGGGCGTCAGCAATGATGCGCGCATCCACTTCATCCCGGTCCGTCGGCCGGGCACCGGCGTTCGCCAGCACATCCAGCCGTGTGGTGTTCGATGCTTCTGCGATGAGTCCCTGCGGCCAGAAGGGTGGCTGGTTGACAATCGGGTTGAATCCGGACCAGTTATGGTAAGGTGATTCATATCCGTCGGAACGGTTGTCCTCAAGATATACCAGGGATCCGGGAATGAGCTCGCTTGAGAGAGTGATAGGCGCACCGGTGTCTGTATCAGAACCGGGAATGAAGACATTGCCGACGAGACTGCTGTGATTGCGGAGGATATCGCTTGCGAGAGTTACCCCATAGTCACCGCAGTTGTAGGCCAGAT
This sequence comes from Ignavibacteria bacterium, assembly GCA_029859455.1. Taxonomy (GTDB): domain Bacteria; phylum Bacteroidota; class Ignavibacteria; order UBA10030; family UBA6906; genus JAOUDE01. Next base: position 4,284 of record JAOUDE010000120.1, read on the forward strand.
TGTTTGCGAGAACAAGCGATCTGGAAAGGGAACTCGGATTGCGCTGGTTGTTATGAGCAAAGAGGTTGCTGATCAGTGAGATGCTGTCCTGTCTGCCGCCGGTGTTCCCCCCGATATTGAGCCCCATCGAGCGGGCCCCCTTGGGATGCGAGGAGTTGTACAGACCTTCACTGGTGATGCAGTACCTGAACGTGATGTCGTGATTGGAATAAAGCGTGCTTGGGGAGTAAATCGATATGTTCTCATCGATCGCCCAGCTGAAGGAGCAATGGTCAACCACGATGTTGTAGCAGTTCTGAAAACTGGCAAGAATCTCGAGTCCGTCACGTTCCTGCGAGGGGGGGCCGCCCGGTTTGTCGCCAACCCTGACACGCAAGTGTTGAAGAAGAACGTCATGAGTCCTGATTCGGATACCCGCTCCGCGGATGGTGATTCCGGGTGATGGGGCTGTTTGTCCTGCCACGGTCACAAACGGATCGTCGATAAACAACCACTCATCAAGCACGATGGTGCCGGATATCTCAAAGATAATAACACGCGGTTGGTCCTCGGCGAGTGCATCTCTCAGTGAACCTGGTCCCGAGGCATTCAGGTTGGTGACGCGGAGAATCGTGCCGCCGCGTCCGGCAGGTGTGGTAGTCCCCCAACCCTCGGCTCCGGGAATAACCGGAACCTGGGCAAATGAAACGAATGGAAGAAGTATGATGAGGAAGAGCGGGAAGACGAAGGAGCTCTTCTTCAGGTTAATCATCAGCATGCGCGTTTTCTCATTGCGGCCTGGAGAACCGGCCTCCACCTGGGATGAGGAAATAGGGGGAGAACCGGTAGTTCGGGTCCTTACAGATGAATAGAGAAAATACGTAATCCATCACCTCATTGTCAAGTGAATCACGAGTGCCGGACAAAGAGAATCAGGAAATGAAGCGCAGGACGACTCACCCGAGGTGAATCGATGCGGGTTGATTTGTCAGCAAACCAGGGTTCGGTGGCGCGCTCATCAGGTCCCCCGACCTGTGAGCACCGTGTGAGGACTCAGCCCGATGCAGGTGAAACAGTGTCCGGGGCGAGTATTGTTCCCCCATTGTTCAATTATCGAGCAGCCAGGGTGTGGCTGACGGGTCGCTCATGAGATACTCGAGAAGGAGTTGAGCGACCTTTATTCTTCCTGTCACAGACGGGTGGTTGCCGTCTCTGTCGTAATCATCAGGGCAGATCCAGGTCAATCCGTCGTTTCGCGGATTCAGCCCGTCCGCCCAGAGGTATGTCCCCCACGACAGCCATGGGGATGCCGGGTCGGAGCCTGAATACGTCAGACCAGGATCCCCGTTGATCTGGTCTTCAATGAGCCTCTTCACGGCCCACCCCTGGTAGTATGCAAAGGGTTCGAGGTTCAGCGGGGTGGTGCCGTAATTCCCATAGATCCTGCTGGCAATGTAGCAGAGCTTCGCATTCGGGAACACATTCTTCAACAGCCGCATCGCGTCACTGAACCGCATCTTCAGGTCATCCGGATAGCCGGGGAATGTCGGGGCCACCACCGGGTGTGCTTCGGCCTGCTTGAACCAGATAATCTGGACCTGATCATGTGTGAGTCCTGCGGCGGACAGTTCGTCTGCGATCACATCCCAGAACTCGTCCGCAGTGTCCAGCATCTTGTCGATATCTTTTCCACCCTGTGCGCCGTTGACCACAACGAGCGAAGGATGCCGTGAACGGAGCGTGTCGACCGCAAGCTGGAAGTATTCGAATTCCTGCATGGCGTTCGACATGCCGATCGATATCAGGACGATTTTCCCCGCATCGATATCGACCGTTCCATCTGTCCCGAGAGGCTGGATTCCCTGGGCGATCGCAACACCGGCGCTGTCATGCCCGGAAGGCCTGATGTTGCTCCCTCCCGGGTAGAGGCCACCCTGGAGGCCCATATAGAAATCAGAGCCGAGATCGTTGATCGGCGTCAGCCCGACACAGGTGTTGGTACAAGTGTTGACGCTGCTGTAAGCGGGGCAGCCGTTTCCTGGTGGTCCATCGACAGCGGGCGGAGATTCCTCCTTGCACGATGAGATCGACAGCACACAGCTCAACAAAACAAGCCTCCACCACAAACTACTCTCCATCCTCAATTTCCTTTTGCCTTTCTGTTGCTGCCGTATGTGGTTCTCCCTTTACACCGTTGCCGGTAGTTCTAACTCAGTATTAATAATAGGGTTCGAGACGGAGAATATCAAGGGATTAAGAGAGCAGGCGGAAATGGGGAAGGGGGTCAGGTGTTACTTGCGTCGAGTCACACCGATAGAGAGCGGCGTGTGATTTTGCATTCTGCATGGTCTGGCTCTGAATTGCCCGGGGAAAGGAGCGGGAGAGCAAAGGAGCTTCAGCGTCGTCGCTTCTGCGGATTTCATGCTCTTGTAACTCCGACCGCCGTTCAGTATCTTTATTTTGCTTCGATCACGTCAATCATTCAGTCGCCGGGAGGCACGGTACCCATTTACAGTAGGCACTTCTGGGCCTCAGATGACGCGAAATGAGATTGCGAACTGGCGAAAACAGGCTGTTTTCAACGCCCTCATAGCTCAACAGGATAGAGCACAGGTTTCCTAAACCTGGAATCGGGGTTCGAGTCCCTGTGAGGGCACAAGTCATTGCCAATTGCGGATTTCGAATTGCGAATTGGGGCAGGGCTTGGAGTAATCCATTTGCCAATTGCGGATTTCGAATTGCGAATTGGGGCAGGCCTGGAGTAATCCATTTGCCAATTGCGGATTTCGAATTGCGAATTGAAGCCGGCTTGGAGTATCGATCCCGATGGAGTGTTTCGGATTTTGTGCGTCGGTCATTATTTGAGATTTGTGATTTTGAGACTTGTTAATTTCCTCTTACAGTTATCTTACTGAGTTCAGTCCTTCCTGATGCGCTTACGTACCAGTTTTGTTCCAACCGTCAAGGAAACGCCTGCGGATGCGGTGATTCCAAGTCATATCCTGATGATCCGCTCAGGAATGATCCGCCAGGTTGCTGCGGGGATCTATTCGTTTCTCCCTCTTGGATACCGTGCGCTGAAAAAGGCGGAAGCGATTGTCAGGGAGGAAATGAATGCGATTGGTGGACAGGAATTTCACCTCCCGGCGCTCAGTCCAATCGAGCTCTGGGAGCAGACAGGACGAGTTGCCGCCTTCGGTGAGACTCTGTTCCACCTGAAGAACCGCCAGCTTGTTCTCG
>JAOUDE010000121.1 GCA_029859455.1 Ignavibacteria bacterium
CCAATATACGGCGGACAACAGGGGGGGGGCATATCAGCGTGGTTGCAAAGAAGTAGTACTCATGTTGCATTCTGGCCGTGACAATTCTCACATTGCCGCAAATGAGCCGCAATAAGCGTTTTTTGTAGTGTAGCCTTTTTAGGCCGCTATTCCCTTCCTTCCTCCCGTGCCCGGGATCTGGTTCCGTTCCAGTCAGCCGGGAGGGTGAAGGTCACCCTGTAATCACCCGACTCCCACCTCCCCTTTTCGAGGATATTCAGGTATTTTCCCACACTCATTGTCGTCACAGTAAGCGTATCATCGAGTACATAAGAGAGAAGCCACAGGTCAAGTGGCAGGCCGGAGAGTCCATCAGGCGGGGTCAGGCACTCCTCAGCAGAGCCCTCATTGCTCACCCAGCAAATGGCAACCTGTGATTCGCCGCACGTAAACCGTAGGCCGGTTCCGGGGCATTCAACCACTGTCCCCTGAGCAGCCGCGGCTTGCAGGCCGTAAAGGGACAATGAACTTAGCAGGAATAAGACCGGGAGCTGCTTCATGAAACCTCTATGATGTTCGATTGCACACGACAAATCATGATTCCTCAGGTGCGGTAGCGTGTGCGGACATGGCTCGGCGGCATCCCAAACTGATCGCGAAAGCATTTCGAAAAGTAGGCGACACTGCCGAAACCGATCCTGAACGCGATCTCAGAGACCGTTGCCGAATTCGACCGCAGTAGATCCATTGCATGGTCCAGACGAAGCCGCCGGAAGTAGAGGCTGAGGGACATTCCGGTCATCGCAACGAGTTTGCGGTGGATCTGGGACCGGCTCATTCCGACTTCACGGCAAATGTTCTCGATCGGAATATGTTCGGTTCCAAGGTGCACTGTAAGTACTGCATTCACCCTGTCGAGGAACTGGTCCTGCATTGAAGGTGCCGGCGCTCCTCCCGGTTTCAGTAAGTAGCCGGTCCTGAATCTCTCGCGGAGTTGTTCGCGAATCGTCAGCAGGTTTGCGACGCGCGCAAGAAGTTCCTCCGGAACGAACGGCTTTGTAACGTACGCATCAGCGCCTGATTCATATCCGGAAATCCTGTTTTCTGTTTCGATTCTTGCCGTCAGAAGAATGACAGGGATGTGGCTTGTGCGAAGATCTTTTTTCAATGCCTGGCACAGCTGATACCCGTCCATTGTCGGCATGGTGACGTCGGAGATCACCAGATCCGGAACAACCTCCTTTGCCGCGTGAAGCCCTTCTTCCCCGTTCGCGGCGAGGAGCACCCTGTGTGACGGAAGAAGAAGATCGCGCATGAGCTCCAGGGAAGTTTGGTTGTCGTCCACAGCCAGGATGAGAGGATGATGGTGACCTTCATCGTCCTGTCGAGGAAGATATGCGTCCTTCGCGGTCATCAGGAAACCCTGCTATGGGAGAGGATCATTACTATGGATTTCAGCTTCGTGACTAGAGGCATAAGGCCGTTCGTAGTCGTTCGATTGCTGTCAGTACTTCCTCGAAGTCGTACGGCTTTCCGATGAAATCGTCTCCGTTCTTACGCCATTGCATCGCATGGTACACGTCAGAGTGGGCCGTGATCATCACCACTTTTGCTGCCGGGAACAGCTTCTTGATAGGTAACCCTCAAGTGTCGGCAAAATAATGGGCCATGTCAAGCAAAAAACTGCGAAATGTTGCCAGTTTTGTCGATGGAGAGCACTGGACGTAGGTATCTGGGCAGCAGAGGTGCGGTTACAATGGTACGCGTTCAACACCGGGGCTGGCGACAGGGGATTCAGCGCAACAACAGGAGTCACCTGATTTCTGCGTGATCTCCGGCGGTCAGCCGGTAGAAATAGACCCCGCTGTGCAGATGAAAGAGTCGCTACGAAGACGAGCATGAAGGGCGCAGAGAGAGCTCTCATAGGGCCTCCTTGTAGGTTGGGAGTGCGAAGCGGGCAGACAATCCGCCGTGGTAGACATTTGAGGTGTGACCCAGAAAAACGGCACCCATCTAACGTGTCCGAAGGACTGTTCGGAATCCGGGTGACGCTGCCGGGTGATGAGGGAACGGTAGTATCGGAATCTACACGAAGGGGAGTTTTGAGTCAAGCCCCCGGACGGCCTCGGGGGGAACGCCCCGGGAATGCCCACAAAGCGGGCTGGTATTGATAGATTGCCGGCCCGGGGAGCGTCTTCCTGTGTTGGAGGAGTGCATGTTTTGGTATTATTACCCTGCAGGCTGCTGAACTATGGCGGAGGAATCGACCGGGCTCGAAGGAGGGCGGATCCTGCCGTGTTTCAAAGGGAGTGCAACGGAATGAGTCGTCTCGAATCCTCTCAGGTTGTTGCGAAGCATCCGGACTTCAATCCGAAGGCTGCCAGCGATGAGCTCACCTTGCAAATAATGAAACATTCGTTTCTCGGTCGGCGGGCTGAACTGATCCGCACGACGTTGATCCTTTCCAACCAGGAGGGGTTGCTGCAATCCGCCACCGCCGCCGGATACGAGAAAATGTTCTCCTCCGACAATGAAATGCTCAAACGCATGGCAGTGGCCGGTGATGAACACCAGCCCCTTCTCGCTTGCGATGAAGCCGGGAACAAACTGTTTCTGCACCTCTTCTGACGGGTCGACAATCCGGCTGTTGGTGAAGGGGGCATGATGGCAGGTGACAATGATTCCGCTCACGAGCGTATCCCTGTCGAGTTCCTGCAGGATGGAATCGTACCAGATCTTCTGTTTCCGGATCTGCTCCCGGGGGAGTGCGCTGAAGTTGGAATTGACGAGGACCAGGGCCAGCGGACCGAGCCGCACCACATAACCGGTTTCCCGGGCGAACGGGAACCGGGCGCGGAAGTTTCCGATTCCCTGATCTCCGAACAGCATGTATTCATGATTGCCCGGTACCGGAAAGAAAGGGATTTTCCTGTCCGCCAGTGAGTCGGTGAATCGATCGATCGGCTCCCAGTGTGACTGATTGAAGCCGAGTGCAACGAGATCTCCGGAATGGAAGACTGCACCGGGGGCTCCCGAGAGAATATCCCTGAAGAGCATCTCTCGTGCCTCTTCATTTCCGTTTTCGTCCAGAATGAATGTTTCCGGCCAGAGGGGGGATTGTGTATCACCAATGAAGATGAACGTGGAGTCGTTTGACGGAGAAAGAGGGGCACGCGGACGCTGTGGTAGGTCAGCAAAGGCATCGATCAGGTAAACTCCTGCCCAGACCACCAGTGCAGCCGGAACGAAAAGGAGAATGAGCGGAGACACCCTCTTCGATACCGGAGCGGCATGTTTTTCTTTCTGCTCCAACAAATATGCGTTCCTGACCTGTTCAGTAAATGTCGGTGAGGAGGGGAGGCGACTGATCGTGATCCTGCAGATCAAACCCGGAAAAACCGAGAATACCTTGGAGAAGTATCAAACCGTTCATATATTCAACGCATCAGATTCGATCTGATTAAAGGCTAAGAAAAAGATAGAGAAAAAAGGACCGAAAATCACGGCGATTCTTTCCCGTACATTCACGGTTGCCCTTCTGTCGCTCGCGTTCCACGGCGGTCCCGTTGCGGGGCAGACTGGTGGAGATCATCCGTTCTTCCGCTTTCCGACCGAGATTGAGACAGACGCATATCATCATCTCCTTCAGCTCGCATCGGCGAAGCTTCCAGAAGATGTGGTGGAAGCAGCCTCATCCCTGATCAGGGCTCCGTTATTCGAGTACAAAGCCCTGTACGGGCTTCCTTCTCAGTTCGCGGTGACCGGCGGGGTCAGCAGCAACATCGTGACATTTCAGCTCGCCGTCGGGGCCCGGTGGCAAACGGAACTGGAGCCTTTTTCGATTGCTGTCGGTTATGACATTGCGTACTGGTTTGGCCGGTTGAAGAGCGTTGATGGTTTCGATAGTTCGATTCGCGGGTGGCTGAACTATCCGAATCTCTCGGTCGGATACCGCATTGAAGACGTGGCACTCACTCTTTCCGGTGAAATGATTCTCTCGACCCATCTGGGATCGTTCGTGGGTGATACGGAAGTTGCCTCTGATGTTAATACTATCGCGGGATACTCTATTGCATTCTATGTGGAACAGCCTCTGTGGAAGAACAACTACCTTCTGATCGGAGTGAAAAGCAATTATACCCGCCTGTACTATCCACTGTGGGCGGCGTTTTCCACATTTGACCGCCATTTCTACATTCCCGAATTCATTGCAGGATTCATACTGTGACCCGCCTGGCGTGCTTTCTCCTCACCGCTATCCTCGTTTCGTCGTGCTCGAACACGGTTGAGATCGACTTCCCCGCTTTTTCCGACACCATTCTGGCCGGAACCGTTCCGCTTACCAAGTCGTCAACGTCGCGAATGGAAGGCGTTTATATTGTTGTTGAGGGACAGGCGCAGTTCGGGGAAACGGTGGCGCTGAAATGGAGCGGGGACCTCTGTTCGATATTCTCCGGAACGAGCGGAGGATATCTTGTTTTTCAGGCTGGCTCGCAGGATTCAACCATCCTGCTTGAAGGGACCTGGCGATACTCCGTCAGCACGGAAACTGGACTCACCCGAATGTCGATTGCAGCAGACGAAGGCGGGGACCGATTGATCGCGGATACCAGCGGCTCCTTTGATATCATCCTCAGGGGGACATTCGGCCACGGGGACAGCCACACGGGAAGCAATCTGGTCCTCCGCTACGAGCGCCGATTCGCTGAGGTTGTAAGGACGAAGCCGTACTGGATCCTCGCCCACCGCGGAGGCGGACGGAATTCCGACTATGTCGGGGCCTCGGAGAACAGCCTTGAAATGATCAGTCTCGCAGAACGGTTCGGTGCCAACGGGATCGAGATCGACGTCAAGCTGTCACGGGACGGCGTCGCCTTTCTCTACCATGACCCTGATATCAACCTCCGGTTGACACAGAAGGGTCCTCTCGTCGGGGATGTTGAGGATTTCACATGGGCCCAGCTGCGTACGTTCGTGTTGCTGAAGAACGGCGAGAAAATCCCGACACTGAGCGAAGCGCTGGACTATGTGTTTGACGAAACCAACCTGCGTTTTGTCTGGCTCGATATGAAGTCGGACAGGAACGCGATGCCTTCGGTCATGGCGATTCAACAGGAGTTTCTCTCTCGTCCGCTTCCGCCAGGCCGGGACTCTCTCGAGATACTGATCGGCCTGCCGACGACAGACCAGATCGACTTCTATCTCGGGACGACCGGGTACTCGACTCATCCGGCACTCTGCGAGCTTTCGCTCAACGATGTGCGGCGAACGAATGCAGGGGTCTGGGCCCCGCGTTGGACGGAAGGAACACTGGATGCGGGCGTGTCCGAAGTGCATGCGGAGGGGAGGCGGGCGTTCGTCTGGACTCTCGATGTTGCCTCCTTCATCAGAGAATTTGTTCAGACGAGTCAGTTTGACGGCATCCTTACCAACTATCCGACGATCGTTGCCTACTACCACTACACCCGCTAGGAGGCCGGACCTGTGATCCGATCGTTTGTCCTGCCATGCCTCCTTCTGCCGCTGATCGCTTTTCCCGCCAATGGCGGAGCAGATCCGTATCAGTTGCTCGTTACTGGGGGAGCGGGATACAACGCTTACATTGCGGAGACCCCGCCATACACCAGCAACTCGGGAGGCTTCAGCGGGACAGTCCGGTTCATGTGGAAACCGGAACATCGTCTGAGTGTCGGACTGGAGACCGGATACCTGTACATGTATTCCGTCGAAGCGACTAATGTCGGGACCGATTTTGGGTCGACGGATCTGTTCGGCGCGCGTTCGGCAATCCCGATATCGATTGTCTTTACAATGGATGTTATCGACAGGCTGCAGGTGACGGCGGGAGCGGGGGAGTTTGTGGTGATGGGGACGACGGAGTCGTTTGGGAACGAGACGCGCAGCAGCTCGCTGAGCACCGGTTTCCTTGGAGCGGTCTCATACCTTGTTCCAGTGTCACCGACCCTCGAGGTTGGAGGAGAGGCGAAGTGGTACACGGCCGCAAAGTTCGAGGACGCCGGCGTATCGTTCCAGCTGATGATGCGCTGGAAAGCTCTCGAGTGGTAGGTCTCCACGGGCAAGGCGAGATATTGAACCGTAGAGGATGCAGAGCGTTTAACCTCTTCGGTAAGTAGCGATGATCCGTGTTCAGAACGCCTGCTGAACATCAAAATAGACCCCTGTCGTCTTCTTCCCAAAACCTATATCGAACCTGATATCGAGTTTCTCCACGAGATCAAACCGGTACCGGAATCCGAAACCGTAGTTCGGGAGCAGGTTCTTGAATTCAATATCCTTGAAGCCGTGAGCAACCATTCCTGTTCCGGCGAATGCAACAACGCCAATCCGCCAGATCAGGTTTGCGCGGTACTCCGCCTGGGCTGCCAAATAGAGCTGATCGCGGTACCGTCCCATATAGTATCCACGCATGATAGTCTTGCTGCCAAGAAGAGCGAGGTCGTAGAACGGCGTCCCGGACGTGGTTGAGACTCCGTAGAACTGCAATCCGATAATGTGTTCGTCTGCTTCATCCAGAGGGTGATAGCCGCGGAGATCGACCTCGTATTTGTTGTAGTCAAAATCGCTCCCCCAGGCTCTGGAATAGTACACAGCCCGGATTTCGTTCAGGACGCCGGAGGTGGGATAGAACCGGTGGTCGCGGGTATCCCATGCCACAACGGCGCCGATGCCCAGGCTGTTGCCTCCTTCCGATCCGGTGACGGAATGATCAACGAGAAAGGGATTAGTGCGGACATCCGTGATCGTCCGGCGAAGAAAGCGCGAGTAGAGTCCTGCCCGAAAGGTCTCGGAGAGCTGCGGCTGAAGATTGAGCTGGGCAACCATGCTCTGATGGTCGTACTCGGGGTCCGGGATATCCCCGCTGTGTGGTCCGACACCATAGAACTTGTCGATATAGGAGCCGATGCTGAAATATGAGTAGATATAGAATGATTTCCCCAGGTAGAACTCCGGGATAATCGTTACGTCATACTGGTTATTGACAGTATAATAGAAAGAAGGGGTGATGCTTGATGGTTTGATGGTGGTATCAGGAGAGAATCGGAAGAACACGAACCCGCCCCCGCCGAACGCGAGGTTCGTTTCAGGTGAGAAGAAGATGTACGGGTACGCGATCCAGCCGAAACGATCCGGACCTTCAACGCTGTCAGGTTCGACCTGCTCCTGTGCGCCGAGGAAATCCGGCGAAAGCAGGATCATGAGGAAGAGCAGTCGTTTGGAACATAGTCGGAGAGCGATGAACATACACGGGTGTCCTGCGTTTAAGCTTCCGGGCGAGGGGAGTCAACCGCTGAGCATGCGGAGAAAAGCATTGTTCATTCTCCTCTCCGCGTCCTCCGTTGTTCAGTCCCTTGCCGAAAAACAAAAGGGAGACCCTTGGTAGCAGGACCTCCCTTTGAAAAAAACCGGCTACTGTTGCGGCTAGTACTGCTGCCAGGCGAATCCCGCAGTGATGCCCCAGTACTGGAGTTTCA
>JAOUDE010000122.1 GCA_029859455.1 Ignavibacteria bacterium
ACCTTCCTCTCTGCGATGAGCTCAGCCTTTCCCAGATATAACAGGATCACCGCTTTGCGGACGTTGATCACGCTCATTGGCTCGTAGCTCTGGTTGAGAATGAGCACCTTGGCGTTCATCCGACCAAGCCCGTTCTGGTTCCGTGCAACTGTACTGAAGATCTACCCTCCTCTCTGCATTGTACCCACAATCAGGAAAATATACCACTCACCCACCCTATTGTCAAGAAAAGTGCCGAAAACAAAGGGCCCTGGGAGAATCATCCCAGGGCCCCGGATCTTTTCTAACATGTGTTGATTCTATTCCGCCTGAACCTGGACAGCCGCAAAATACGTGGAGCCGTCAGTCCGCTTCATACGGAACAGGACCGAATCCCCTGTTTTTCTTGATCGAAGGATCTTCTGAACCTCGCCTGCGCCGGACACTACCTGACGATCAACTTCGATGACCGCATCGTTCTTGCCGATCTGCCTGTTGAACGCCTCACTATACGGTTTTACATCGGCCACGACCACTCCGCGGGAGACTCCAAAGGCCTTCCGCTCCGAGGCGCTCATGTCCCTTAATGTCAGGCCGAGCGACTCCATCGTGACGAGGTCCGGCTGCTCCCCATCCGCCGACCCCGGGTCGTTCTGGTTGGAAGCTCTGACGACCCCCGCATTCTCCGTGCGCGCCTGGAGTACTACCTCCTTTTCCATTGACCGTCCATCCCTGAATATCTGCAGAGACACGACGTCACCAGGATGGCGGGTGGCAATATAGCGCTGCAGCTGATTCGGCTGGTTGACTTCAACGCCGTCGACGGAAAGGATCACATCCGCTTCCCGCAGGCCGGCATCCTCACCGGCCCCGCCGGCGACCAGCGCCTGCACGAACACACCGTGGGCTTTTTCAAGACCGAGGGCGGAGGCCATCGTCTGATCGACTGCCTGAATGCTGACACCGATGTATCCGCGACTCACCTGGCCGTCTCTGATGAGGTCAGCCGCTACCGTTTTCAGCAGGTTGACCGGAACGGCAAACCCGTAGCCTTGATACCGCGCGTTGGTGGTCGCGATTGCCGTGTTGATTCCGATCACTTCCCCCCTCATGTTCACGAGGGCACCCCCGCTGTTCCCGGGATTGATGGCCGCATCGGTCTGTATGAAGTCCTCGATGCCATAGGAGTCTTCGATTATGCGGATATTCCGGCCGAGGGCGCTCACGATCCCTGCGGTCACCGTCGATGTAAGACCCAGTGGATTGCCGATCGCGAGAACCCACTCCCCGACCTGAACATCATCGGAGTTGCCGAGGGCTGCAACGGAGAGATTCTTCGCATCGATTTGTATGACCGCAAGGTCGGTCGTCGGGTCAGTCCCGATCAGTTTAGCCCGGTACCGCGACTTGTCATTCAGAACCACTTCGATACCGTCTTCCGCGGCATCCGCAACGACATGGTTGTTGGTTGCGATGTAACCCTCCGGACTGATAATCACCCCGGAGCCTGCTCCCTGAGAAGGACCTTCCGGCATCCGGAAATCAGGACCGAAGAAATGGAAGAAATCGCGCTGCCGCTGATTTCCCTCCGGCGCCCGCGTGGTCACCGTAATGGCAACCACGGAAGGAGTCATAACCCTGGACACTTCAATGAACGGGCTGCTCAGGGCCTTCGGATCTCCCTGCGGATTTGAAACCTGAACGGGTCCTCCGAGCGCGACGTCGCCATCACCCGCCCAGCCGGGGCTTACCCCACCGCTGAAATTTGAAATAACCAGGGCACCGATGATGATACCGACCGTAACAAGGACCAACGACGTAAGAACAGATTGCTGTGACATCCTCACAAACCTCCTCCGTAAGTATTTACCCGTGATATAAAGTGATCGTTACTCAAGAGTGGAAAACACTGTCTCCGATTTCAGATTGTTCATCCCGTCAACATGGGTTCTCAGAAAGAACCTGAGAATGTTTCTGCTTTCCCGGTAGACATCCTGCGGACAGGTAATCTGATACGCGCTGTCTCCCCGGGAGCTCCGTTCGAGTGCAACAAGGACCTCAAGCGAGCTCGTACTGATCTCCTGCCAGGCAGTCTCGGAACGGGAACACGGGTTGCAGATAATTCCACCAGTTGTTAAACGGAAATTTGCTGTTTTGGTTCCACTCCCCGGGCCAACCGGAGAATCACACCGGACACAGAAACGAAAATCGGGCCGGAAACCGAGAAGCGACAGCAGGCCCATTTCGAACCGCAGCAGGACACCTGACGGATCGTTCCCCTCATCGATCGATTTGAGGGAATCCGCCACTGCAGAAAACAGGGGCTGTCCATCCTCCTCGGCCCGGGACGCGGTTCCTGCCAGCTCCAGAATGGCGATCGCCGGCCCCAGGCGGGCAAGGTCCTCCGTCAGCGTCGAGTAACGATGAACCATGTCGCACTGCGTGATGAGGTGGAGATCCCGGCCTGCTTTCCGGTAGAACACCACCTGCAGATGGTTCAACGAATCAAGTAGCGGACCAAGTCTGCTTCGCCGGTCCCGGGCACCTTTGGCAATGACCGAAATCAGCCCGAAATCGCGCGTCAGGAGTCTTACTATCCGGCTGGTGTCCCGATAGTTCATGCGTTTCAGGACGATCGCCTCGGTTTTGACAATCACCGGTTCACCTCTGCCCTGGGTCTTTGTCCGATGAGATCCCGGAGTGTCTCTCCGAACGGAGGCCTGACCACCCCTGCGTCGGTCACCAGAGCTGTTACAAGCGTGTGTGGCGTCACATCGAACGCGGGAACGTACGCCCTGACCCCATCCGGGGCGACCTGCACGCCACCGAACGAAGTAACCTCATCGCTCCCCCGCTCCTCGAGCGTGATGCCGTCGCCGCTCACAGTCAGGAGGTCGACAGTCGAAACAGGAGCGGCAACATACATGGGAACGTTGTGGCGGGCAGCCAGAACTGCGAGCGTGTAGGTTCCAATCTTGTTTGCGACGTCGCCATTGGCGGCGATCCTGTCCGCCCCCACCCATACGGAATCGACCCTGCCGAGCTTCAGAAGGTGACCCGCAGTACTGTCGGTGATCAGGACTGTGTCGACACCCTCCTGCACCAGTTCCCAGGCAGTCAGCCGCGCCCCCTGAAGCAATGGACGGGTCTCATCAACGTAGACCGTTCTGACAGATCCTCTTCTGAAAGCCTCGAGGATAACGTTGAGCGCCGTGCCGCCGCCGCCGGTTGCCAACGCTCCGGTGTGACAGTGGGTAAGGACAGACGAGCCCGGCGGAATCAGCGGTGCTCCCAACGCGGCGATCCGCGCACACGCATCCTGGTCCTCCCTGTGGATGGCAACGGCGATTGCCTCGAGACGGCGGGAAAGATCGGCGTCACCTGCAGAAGCTCCCGCTTCGAGCTGTTCGCGCATACGCTCAAGAGAGACAAAGAGATTCACCGCTGTCGGTCGGGTTTCAGAGAGATGGGTGATCGCATCCCTGCAATGGCGGGCTTGTTCCGGCCCGGCTCCACACGCACGGGCAGCCAGGACGACAGCATACGCGGCGGCAACACCGATCGCGGGAGCCCCCCGAATGCCAAGCGTTCTGATGGAACGGGCAACCACACGGTGGTCATCCGTTTCAATCAGAACGCTTTCATGGGGAAGCCTGGATTGATCGAGGTAGCGGAGCTTCCCATCTGACCATTCAAGGCGAGGTCTGTTCACCATATGACGGTTCATGTTCCTCAAAACGCGAGAGTTCCTTGAACTCACGGACCCTGTCCCGGATCTGAAGGTAGGAGAGATCGGCAAGCCCTTCCACACCGAACTGCTCCACACAAAATGACGCAAGGGAGCTTCCATAGATAACCGAGCGTTTCAGGTTCTCCTCAGAGAGATCATCGGTCCGTGCAAGCCATCCTACAAGGCCACCGGCAAACGAGTCGCCGGCGCCGGTCGGATCGATGATCGACTCCATGGGGTACGCGGGAGCGGAGAACACCGTTTCCTCGGTGAGAAGCAACGCCCCATGCTCTCCCTTTTTCACAATAACGATCTTCGGCCCCATCTCACGAATAATCCTCCCCGCTTTGATCAGGTTCGGCTCGTTGGCAAGCAACCGTGCCTCCGAGTCGTTCACAATCAGGATATCAATCCGCCGCAAGGTTTTCATGAGATCATCCTTCTTCCCTTCGATCCAGTAGTTCATCGTGTCCCCGATGACGACGTGAGGTTTCTCGATCTGATCGAGGACGCTGAGCTGCAGAACCGGATCGATGTTTCCAAGGCAGACCCAACGGGACCTCCGGTAGGAAGAAGGTATTTCGGGATTGAACGTCTCGAAGACGTTGAGTTCTGTGGAGAGGGTGTCGCGGACATTCATATCGTAATGGTACCGTGCCGACCATCGGAAGGTTTTTCCGGCATCAATTGTCTGAATTCCCTCAAGATCCACATTCTTCTTTTCCAGAAAGGCGATCCCCTCCGGCGGAAAGTCTCCGCCGACTACGCCGACAGCACGGATCGGAAGAGTGAAGTAGCTGGCAGCGGTTGCGATGTACATGGCCGATCCTCCGATCGCATTATCAGCCCTGCCGAACGGAGTTTCAACCGTATCAAGAGCAAACGAACCAACGACGAGAACACTCACACTCACCTCTGGAAAACCAATGGGACATTGTAATGGAAAAGTTACAGAATGGTGGTTTGACTATCAAGGAGGGCTCAGGAAGGGATGAGCGTCAGCGGACCGGCTGCTTCGCCGCCGATGATGCAGCGGCGGACAACATCGAGGCCCTGGCGCTGTGCCGGCCAGATCAGTCTCTTCACGGACTCATCGTAATCCAGCCACTGAGACCGGTCATGTTCAGACGACAGGGAAATCTCCCCGGATGTTGACACCTCACAGGCAAAAAAGGGATTCAGGTTCACCGCGTCCGCGGAAGGGTCATAAAAGGAGATCACAAAGGGGACGGTCCAGAGCCGGCCCTCCCTCATTCCGGTCTCTTCCTCCACTTCCCGCCGCGCCGCGCGAACAGCATCTTCTCCCAGCTTCACCTTCCCGCTGACGAACTGCCACAATCCGGGATACACCCGCTCGGTCGAAGCACGCCTCAGAAGGAGAAACTCCGGTTTGTCACCCCTCAGGCGGAACAGACAGACTTCAACGATCTGTGAAACGACCTCCGTCATTGATCACAGGACTCCTTTCACGAGCAGGATCCCTGCGATGAAGAGGATCGCAAGAGCGAGTGTGAGCTTTTCGAGATGTTTGTCGAGATACTCCTTCATTCTTGGACCGAAGAAGTAGAGGAGTCCGCCCACCAGAAAGAACCTGGCCCCGCGTCCGACAAGAGATGCAAGGGCAAGCGTCCCGAGATCGATGGTCTCCCGGAACCCGGCGGCGATCGTGAACACCTTGTACGGTATCGGCGTAAAACCGGCGACGAAGATGGTGAGCCATGCGTTCTCCCTGTACCTGTCGAGCACACTCTGGAACTGTTCCGACACACCGTAGAATTCGAGGATTCCTGATCCGATTGTCTCGAAGAACGCGTACCCGATGTAGTACCCGAGAAACGCACCGCATACCGACCCCAGCATGCAGATACCGGCATAGAGGAATGATTTCTTCGGGTTCGTTACTGCAAGAGCGATCAACAGAACGTCGGGAGGGATCGGAAAAAACGACGATTCCACGAACGCTATGATGAACAAGGCCCAGAGCGCATTCGGCTTTTGTGCAAACCCCTCAACCCAGGCCTTGATCCTGTGGAGGAACGCTGAAATGGATTGGATCATGGCACCCGGCTCTTTCTTATCTGCAAACCGGAACTCCCCCCAGAGACTCCGCCGTTAATACAGCCCGGCGGATCGCCTCCGCAATCAGGTCCGAGCCGAGCTCGGCGACCAAATCGACGCCGGCCTCGACAATACCGGAGGCAAGGCCAAAAACGACATCCCCATCATATGATGTGTGAACCGGCTTGACTGCCCTGGCCATTCCGTCGTGACCCCGCTGTGCCACCCGGTTCACCTCTACCTTGGACAACCGCGCATTCGTCGCGAGCGCAACCAGCGTGGTATTACCAAGAGGAACCTGGCGGGACCTCGACAGGGTCCGAAGAGGATCCATATCCCCGAGCCATTGCCCGGATGCATTCCGGGCCCCCGCAAGGATCGTCCCGTCATGCCGCAGAACATCACCAACCGCATTCACGACAGCGACAGCCGACACAAGGAGGTCGCCATACGACGCTGAGCTGATCCCGATCCCTCCCTTCATCCTGGTCTCAATACCGTTCCACTTTCCCACCGTCGCACCGGTCCCCGCACCTACGCTTCCCTCGGCAATTTCGCCCGCGGCGGCATTCTGACATGCCAGATACCCGCTCTCCGCATCGGGTCGGATCGTTGATGAGCCGACATTCAGATCGAAGATCACGGCGGCAGGAACGATCGGGACCCGTACCCAGGGGGTTTGATAACCGAGCTGATGTTCTTCGAGCCAGCGCATGACACCGTCAGCGGCTGCCAGTCCGAACGCACTCCCGCCCGTCAGCAACAGCGCGTGAATTTCCTGCATGGTCTTTTCGCTATGGAGAAGGGCCAGCTCTCTGCTTCCCGGAGAACTCCCCCGCACATCGCAACCTGCAACCGTATGCGGAGGACAAAGAATGACTGAGCATCCGGTAAGGGATGAACGGTCCGTCCAGTGTCCAATACGAAAGCCGGGTGGGAGGGTCATGTGGAGAATCCGCCGACGGTTCCTGCGGCGAGTGGCAGGACCAGGTTCGCGCTCATTCGTACAGACGATGGACTGAGGAGAGAATGATGCCGCATGCAACGCTTACATTCAGGGAGTCGCCCAGGCCGTACCGGCGAATCGACACACGGAAATCAGCAAGTTCTTTCACCTGATCCGAAACTCCCCATGCCTCGTTCCCGAACACGATGAGCGACCGGGTTGGATAATTCATCCGGTCACAATGCGTTTCTCCTGACTGATCGGTAACGATCACCGTGTAGCCGAGTTCTTTCGCCCTGGACAGCGTGGAGAGAAGGTCCACACCCTCGACGATCGGCATATGGAAGATCCCCCCCATGGTCGCCCGAAGGACCTTCGGATTGTACAGATCGACAGAGTTGGTACCGAACAGAACACCATCCATCCCGAACCAGTCACAGCTGCGTACCATCGTCCCGGCATTGCCCGGATCTGATACGGCATCCAGGGCGACGAGATGTGACTTGCGTTCCGGGTTCTCCAGCATCGAGTCGAGCGAAAACTCCTGCTGTTTCACGACGGCAACGATTCCCTGAAACGTCACGGTCTCTGAAATAAGGTCCATCTCCCGGTCCGAAATCTCGTGCAGATTCGACGTCTTGTTTCCCAACCGCACGAGGAGGTCCTTGCCTGCGGTCGATTCCTTCAACTCGTTCGTGTAGAACACTTCAAG
>JAOUDE010000123.1 GCA_029859455.1 Ignavibacteria bacterium
CACAATCGTTCTGGAATGCCTCGAACCAGAATTACGCACGGTCGTTGATGAACACCGGCCATTCACCTGAACAGATCATCGATTCGCTGGTCGCTCATGATGCACAGGGGAATCCATCCATAAGACAGTACGGCGTGGTTGACCTCGAGGAAGGAGGGCGGAGTGCCGGGTTCACCGGTGTGAACTGCTTCGACTATAAGAATCATATGTCCGGCTCCGGGTACACGGTGGCAGGGAACATCCTCCTCGGGCAGGAAATTCTGGATTCGATGGAGGTAAGGTTTCTGACAACTCCCGGAATCCTGGCGGACCGATTGATGGCTGCCCTCCAGGGTGCCAAAGTTCCCGGGGCGGATACACGGTGCCTGGCCGGCGGACGCTCATCGATTTCGGCATTCATCCGTGTCGCCCAACCGGGCGATACAACCGGTACCCTGTTCCTCGACCTGAATGTCAACAACGCACCGGCTGATGTTGATCCGATCGATTCGCTGCAGGTTCTTTTCGATGAGTGGAGGGGTGGTGTGTCGGCTGCGGGCGGGATCCAGGTTCACCTTCCGGTTGAGCTGGAGCTGACTCAGAACTATCCGAACCCCTTCAATCCCACCACCACAATTTCGTTCGCACTCGCGGCATCCGGAGACGTCCGTCTGTCGGTCTTCGATCTGCTCGGTCGTGAGATCGCTGTTCTGGTGGATGACATCCGCTCCGCCGGCCGTTACGAAGCGGTCTGGGATGCGGCGGAATTCCCGAGCGGCGTCTATATCTACCGGGTTGAAACATCTCAGGGATTCCGATCAAGAAAGATGATTCTGATCAAATAGGTGACGGTCCTACCGTGCCTGAGATCAACCTTTTACCGCGATGCGTGCTGACGATTGGTAAGTGGCCGCGAACGCCGTTCTTCATGTTGCCATTGGTTACTCATTGCCGTACATTCAGTTATCTCCTTCGTATCAAGACTTCCCAAGCCAAATTTGTTCCTAATCAGGGGGAAACAATGAACGTATACCCGCTCGTGACTGTACTGTGTGCTGTTGTGCTCGTCCAGGCGACCGCTGGTGCCCAATCAGTGGAAGACCGCTCCCGGCAGCTTCACCACGAAGTGCCGAATGACCCGTATGTCGAAACGGACAGGAATGCCATGGAGAAATCGGAGGCATACCGGTCCGTTGCCACGGGGATTGTGACCACACAGGTGAATGTTGACGGCAACGGGATGAACATCGTCGGCGATGCTGCGAACGAGCCCTCGATCGCCATCAACCCCCTTGATCCCACACAGATTGTGATCGGCTGGAGGCAATTCAACACGATCGCCAGTGACTTCCGTCAGGCAGGATACGGGTTTACGACCGACGGAGGAACGACATGGACCTTCCCCGGTGTGATTGATGCCGGTGTCTTCCGCTCCGATCCCGTTCTTGATTTCGATGCTGCGGGGAACTTCTATTACAACAGTCTCACCGCAGTCGGCAACAATTTCTCGACTGATGTCTATATCTCCACATCCGGCGGTTCGAGCTGGGATGGTGGAACCTATGCACACGGAGGAGACAAGCAGTGGATGGCGATCGACCGGAGCGGAGGGGTGGGCGATGGAAATATCTATTCCTTCTGGACTCAGTTCTACAGCAGTTGTTCTCCCGGTTTCTTCACCCGCTCCACAAACAGCGGTACGAGCTATCAATCCTGTATCAGCGTGACCGGAAGCCCTTACTGGGGGACCCTCGCGGTCGGACCTGACGGCGAACTCTATGTCTGCGGTACCGGTTTCGTCGTGACCAAGTCGACTAATGCGCAGAATGCAGGCGAGAATATCGTATGGGATTTCTCGCGCACGGTTTCGCTGGGCGGCAGTTCCGGATTTGGCGGCGGCCCAAACCCTGCCGGACTTCTTGGTCAAACCTGGATCGCGGTTGACCGTTCAGACGGGGGTTCCAGAGGGAATGTCTATCTCCTGTCAACCGTTGATCCGTCCGGAAGTGACCCCGCGGATGTCCGGTTCTCACGCAGTACGGACGGGGGGAACAGCTGGAGTTCATCGATCAGGATCAATGACGATCCGGGCAGCGGGCCGTATCAATGGTTCGGGACCATGTCGGTCGCCCCGAACGGACGGATCGACGCGGTCTGGCTCGATACGAGAAACGACCCGGGTGGTTTTGAATCAGCGTTGTACTATTCCTATTCAGAAGACGCAGGTCTCACCTGGTCCCCCAATGCGCAGTTGAGCGACAGTTTTGATCCGCACGTGGGCTGGCCGATCCAGCAGAAGATGGGTGACTACTTTGACATGGTGTCTGACAACGAAGGCGCCCACCTCGCCTGGGCGGGGACCTTCAACGGAGAGCAGGATGTGTATTATTCGTACATCACCCCGGAAGCGGCGGGGGGTGGCATCGCGTGCGAAGAGATATTCTTCTTCAATGCCCGGTGTAATGCGAGTGGGACGGCGCAGGCGATGGTGAAGATCAACGGCGACCATGCAGGAGAGACTGTGATGTTTGAATTGGATGGAAACCCGCATCCCGTGGTCCTCGTAAGCAACGGAATCGTCTCCCTCGGGAAACTTGGTGTGGGGCATGCAGGGATCGGGGAACATACGATCGAAATGACCGACCCCGCGGGGTGCTATGATCCGGTCGTCATCAACTGTACCGTAGATGCACCCTTTGATCCTGAATGGGCCTCGATGGAGCAGGAATTTGAAGCGCTGGTTTCATCCGCGGAAACGGTGGCTAACACGAGGCTGCTCGGCAACTACCCGAACCCCTCCAACCCGTCGACAACGATCCGTTTCCGGGTTGGCGAAGGACAACATGTTACGCTGGAGGTGTTTAACATCCTCGGGCAGCGAGTCAAGACGCTGGTTGACCGGTTCACCAGTGCCGGTGTCCATGAGGCTGTATGGGACGGAAGGAATGATGCCGGTTCTTCGATTGCAAGCGGACTTTACGTATACCGGCTGACCGCCGCCGGTTCGGTGGATACCGGCCGGTTGCTGCTGATGAAGTGAGCAACAGCACTTTATCGACCTGACCGAACAGACAGTACAGGCGGTCCATCCGGTCTGTTCGGTCGGCAGTGTTACTTCACCCCTTTTTCTGCCTCTTCTGTGTCCACTTCAGTGGCGGGATCATCTCACTGTTGGCGCATGAATTGATGAGGATCTTCAGCCGGCGCTCCCTTGTTTCTTCTTTCTTCGCGCTTTGAACCCACCAGAGGCATTGCTTCTGATAGGAAGGTGGCTGTCTGAGGAAATAAGCGGATGCGTTCCTTTGCGCCCTGAGTTTACCCAACAGCTTCTTGTGCGGGTCGACTGATGCTTGTTCATATGATGCGAGACGGGAGCGTGCATCCGTCCGTTTCGCGAACGCTTTTTCTCCGGCAGACCGCATTAACCCGTGCTTCCTGAGGACCTGGACCCTGGCGATGTTGACGGCGCTCCAGTGACTGCCAGGTTTTCGCGGGGTAAACCGCACGGTATAACGCGCCAGGTCGAGCGAGCGCCGTACCCCATCGATCCAGCCGTAGCAGAGTGCCTGATCGACCGATTCAGGCCATGTGATACTCTTCTTTCCTGTCCCCTTTTTGAAGTATCCCACAACCAGCTCTGTTTCCGTCCTGTGGTTCACCCGAAGCCAGGCGCGAAACTCTGCCGGGGTTTTGAAGAACCGGACCCTGGTGTTCTTATCAGCCATGGTGCTTTCCGTGTGTGAAACAAAGAGCCCCGTCCGGTGGACGAGGCTCCGGTGACTTGTAAGCAGGAAATCTTAGTAGTTTCCTTCTTCCTTCTGCTTTTCCTGCTGGGCTGCTGTCCATGGTGGAACAACGTTGTTCATCCTGGCATAGGCGATCGACTGGCCGAGGTGCTCGCTCAGATGTCCGTAGATCAGCATCATGACTCCGCGCGCCGTGGTGGTGAGCGGTATGAATTCGATCGTCACAGATTTCTCGAGGTCTGCGTCGGTCATGGATGCAACAGTCTTCTTCACGTTCTTGAACGATTTCTCAAGATACTCGCGGACATCAGCTTTCGACGTGACCTCTTTTTCCTTCTTCATCAGGCCTTCAACGTCAACCATTTCTCCGCTGATCAGCGATGGAAGGAACACATTGGTAACAGCGATATGCATATACGTCTCACCGACCGAGCGGACGCCCTCTGAAGGACGCCAGGAGAATTTCTCGTCCGGCATTGCATCGAGCAACTGGAGGACCTTCTCAGCCTCGTGGGAAAACATTCCGTTGAATTCGGCCCGAAACCCGGTCATATCCGCTTTTCCATCCTGGGCGATCGCCTGGAGAACCGGCAGGGCGGTGAGTAAAACAGTGAAAATCATTCGTGCAGCCATGAATCTACCTCCGTGTGGGTGTGTGATTGGATTACTGGAAGACCAGATGTCGTGGCAACAGCTCCTGTGGAATGATCAGGTCAGGAAATCTGATGACAGGAAGATGAATGGAACCGGGAAAAGGTAGGGAATGCGGGGGAAACCAGCAAGCCGCGACAAGACAGGTGAGCTGTGGATGCTTAGTGATTGTATATCAATGAATAACGGGTCGGCGCCTCATCTGTTTGTTGTGGACGATCACTGCCCGGTTTCACTCACGAGGGGCAGTTCTTCATGCCGGCTCCATTCGTTCATGGAGCCGTCGAACATTCTGGCATCGAACCCAAGGGACCGCGCCACGAGATAGGTCACACACGCCTGCTGGCCTATGTGACAGTATGAAATAGCGGTCTTCCCTTCGTTCATTCCACCTTCTGTCAGCAGACGTTGCAACTCCTGAGCCGGTTTGAACTTCAATGATTCATCCACCATTTCATGATACGGCACGCTGGTGGCTCCCGGCAGGTGGCCGGCCCTGCTGGCGTTTCCCTTCTTTTCACTAGTGTAAAACTCCCGGTTTCGGGAGTCGATGAGCTGAACATTCCGGTCATTCAGGTGTTCCCGAACCCATTGAAGATCGACAAGGACGTCATTCCGGGGCCGGGGCGTGAAATTCCCTCTTGGCGGCCGGGGGATTATTGTCGTCGTCTCTCGCCCTTCGGACACCCAGGAAGGCATCCCGCCGTCCAGGAGAAAGGTCCTTTCTCCCATTCCAAGGTAATCGAGGGTCAGGTAGACACGGGCTGATGGTGAGATCCAGTTAACCCCCCAGTAGATCACAATCCATGAGTCATCAGAAACACCAGCAGCCTCGAATGCCGATTCGAGCTGATCAACAGAGGGCATTTCCAGAACGATTCCACCTTCCTCATGCGGGGTTGAGAGCGCTGAGCGGTCAACAAACACCGCACCGGGCAGGTGGGCTTCCCTGTATTCTTCCTCGCTGCCGACGTGAAGCAGGACGAGTTGACTGCTCCCGAGACGTTCGGCAACCCAGTCAGTGGTAACCAGAAACTGATGTTTCTGCCCCGCAGAGGCGGTGCATGATGCGGGAAGGGACAGGATGAGGATCAGTACAAAAGCACGCATGGAAGGCCCTCCGGATGGGAGAAAAGCATGATAAACAGATGATACGGGAAGTTATCAGATGAAGTTCCAATGAGCGCGACCAGGGAGAGGGGTAAAACGAGAAGCCCGACATTGGTCCGGAAGCTGAAATCGGTATATTGAAACAAACAGGAGGAAAGATGAGAAAAGCCTGGTTGCTGCCCGTCATTGTGTTCATGCTCCACGGGTGCCGGTCCGGAGAGCCGCTCGGCCCGGAGGAGATGAATGAAATGAAGGCGGCTCAAATGCAGTACTCCGTCGCCTGGATGACGAACGATCCGGAGGAGGTGATGAACACGTTCACGTCGAATCCGATCATTGTTCCGTCAGGAATGTCGGCGATCGAAGGGGCAGAGGCCGCCCGCGCGTTCTGGTGGCCGGAAGAAGGTCCGTTGGCGACGATCACCCGGTTCGAGATGGTTCAGGAGCAAGCGGGGGGACATGGCGACCTCGGGTATGTCCGCGGGACCTTTTTCCTGGAGTTCGACTATGAAGGCGAATCGCACAAAAATGAAGGAGAGTTTGTTTCATTGCTTGAACGCGGAAACGCAGGATGGAAGATTTCCACGCACATGTGGAACGATTTTCGCTGAGACAGGCCGCGTAGCGGCGGCTGTGACGAACGGGCTGTGCCCGCTCCTCAGGGGCCGCTGACAAACACCGGTGCCTGCTGATAGGTATAGCTCGTGTCGGTCAGAATCCTGAAGTCCTTTGTCTCCCGGTTCATCAGTGCGACATGGAACTGTGTTTCTTCCTGATCGAACACCTCGACTGCAAGCCACTTTCCGTCCGGACTCCAGTCATGATATCCCTCCTGCATCTCAATGTCGGTCAGTTTCCACTGCGATGCACCATCCGGAGTTACGGCATACAGGCTGTATTTTCCGTTCTGAAATGACTGGTAACTGATGAAATTCTCCGCCTGATTCCAGCGCGGCGGCCCTGCACGATAGGCAAACCAGGGAGCAGTGGTATCATCCTCCGGGTAGTGGGTCAGCTGCCGGAGGCCGGTGCCGTCATCGTTGATCATGTACAGTTCGTCGACGAATCCTTCCTCCCGTTTGGACTGGAGCAGGGCACCGCGGAACACAATGCGTGATCCATCCGGCGAAAAGCAGGGATCGGAGGCATACGGAAGTCCCGTGTTGATCCTGGAAAGGACCTCCCCGGAGAGGTTGATGATATTGAAAGAGCTGTCGACCGATGGGTGGGGATTCACAATCAGTTCCGTGCCTCCTTTCCGGACAGACATCCAGCTGTCCCGAAGGCGCGTGGAGGTGATCAGTGTCCGGCCGCTTCCATCAGGATTCATCGAGTAGAGACCGTAGCAGCGCGCACAGGAATCCCTGTCGCTCAGAAACAAAATCCTTCCCCCTGACGAAAGGTACGTCCATGCAACATCCGGATTGCCGGTGATATTTGTCGGGTCAGAACCATCCATCTTCATTGTAAAGATGTCGTAATCATCTGCATCGGCATCAACCAGGACATTGTATGCGATGATCATTCTCTCCGGATCGGAAGTTTCTTCGGGACCGCATCCGGCGAGCAGAACCAGCAGGAGGGAAAGGAAAGACTTCATAGTCAGCATCTCCGGGTTGAAGGGGAAACAGGTATCAATATGAAATACTAGCGGGACTGATGCCAGCCTTCGAAAATTTCGAGGTTCCATTTCGAGTGAGGAACCTTTTTCTATTGTGCGCGGGTTGCAAACGATGACCCTGCAATCAATCCACGTTCTTACAAGGAAAGAGAGTCGATGAGTCGTATCAGGATTTCGACCCTCATCTTTGGCGCTTTTCCTTTTCTCTTCTCAGGTTGCAGTAATCCCGCATCCACAGTTGTCGATCCGGCAGTGACTGATCAGGACCCTCCTCCGAACACAAGGTGACGGGGACATGGAGGAAGACGGAC
>JAOUDE010000124.1 GCA_029859455.1 Ignavibacteria bacterium
TGCCCGTGAAGTGGAGGAACCAATTGCGCGGCTCGCCCAGCTTGCCAGGGCAGTCGGCGTTCACCTTGTGGTCGCTACGCAGCGACCCTCGGTCGATGTGATCACCGGCGTCATTAAGGCAAATTTTCCGGCCCGGATCGCGTATCAGGTTGCTTCGAAGATTGACTCCAGAACCATTCTTGACATGAACGGTGCTGAGAAACTGCTGGGGAACGGAGACATGCTCTATCTCGCGAGCGGGAGCCCGAAGCCGGTCCGCCTGCAGAACGCGTTGATCACAGCAGAGGAAGTGGACGCGGTCGTCTCTCATATCGACAGGCAGAACGGCTATCCGATGCCGTTCATGCTCCCGTCGATCGCTGAAAAGAAGAAGGCCGCCGGTGCCTATGGAAGCGACGACCGCGATGACCTTTTCGAAGAAGCGGCCCGTCTGATTGTCAGGCACCAGCAGGGATCGGTCTCCCTTCTCCAGCGCCGGCTGAAGGTGGGTTATTCACGCGCGGCCAGGCTGGTTGACGAACTCGAGGCGGCTGGCGTGGTCGGCCCGTTTGACGGAAGCAAGGCGCGCAACGTCCTGGTCGAAACTGAGAATGAACTTGATAGTCTCCTGAAAGGATAACCATGGGAATCCGGAACGCCGGGACTTCGGCTGCGCGTGCGATAATGCTCATTGCCCTGCTCTTTTCCTTTGTTTCGGTGCGCGCTGATGAGGCGGCGGAGATTCTGGAGCGGGTCCGGGAGACATATGATGACATCGACGATGCTCGGATCCTGTTCTCGCAGTCGGTCTCATTTGAACGGACCGGGCTGGAGCAGCGCTCGTCCGGTACGCTGTATCTGAAGAAAGATGACCACTACCGGCTCGAGATGGGGGACAGGACCGTGGTGACCGACGGGAATACCGTCTGGTCTTATTCCCAATCGACGAAGCAGTTCATTATCGATAACTTTGAAATGGATGAGCGCTCACTTTCACCCGAAAAGGTGTTGACAGGCGCGCCGGAGAATTTTGGATCCTCCATCATCGGTCCGGGTGAATCGGCCGACCAGATTGTACTCAAACTGACACCACGGGATGACCATTCCTTCCTCACTGGCATGAAACTGTGGATTGATGAAGACGGATGGACGATCAAGAAAGTGGAATTAACGGAGTTCAGCGGGAAGAAAACCGTCTATCAGATCGTCGAGCTTGAAACAAACCTCGGCCTGGGGAAGGATCTCTTCGTCTTTTCGCCACCGGAGGGAGCTGAAGTTGTTGATCTGCGCTGACGGGATCGTCCGAGAAGTTCCGGCGGGGTGGCCGTACGCATGAGAGTGCGGTCTGGTGATCTCTTCAAGTATGGTGTAAGCGCCTGCCTGACTCTGTTTCTGCTGTATCTTTCCTTCCGGGGCGCGGACACCGATGCGCTTGCGGCAGCTGTTCTGACTGCAGACTACCAGTGGCTGCTCCTGATGTTTGTTCTGCTCATGGCGAGTCATGTTCTGAGAGCGGTCCGCTGGGGGTACCTCCTGACCCCGATCAAGGAAGGGATCGGATTCCGCAATCTGTTCTCAGGTGTGATGGTGGGATATTTTGTGAACAATATCCTCCCGCGCGCCGGTGAACTCGCCCGCCCCTATGCGCTGGGGCGACTGGAAGGCATTTCCCGGAGTGCGGCCCTGGGAACGATTGTCGTCGAACGAATGATCGATGCAGCATCGTTCCTGATCCTTCTTACGATCATCCCGCTGGTGTATGACGGGCCTCTCAGAGAGACGTTCCCCTGGCTTGTGAATGCCGGGATTCTCCTGACAGTGGTGATGGGGATCTTTCTCGCATTGATCGTCCTGCTCGTCAGCAGGAGGGACCTGACCACGAGGGTTATCCGGTCCATATCACGGATAATTCCGGAGCGCTGGCATACCAGGTTCTCCGAGGTGATCCATTCGTTCCTTGACGGTTTCCTCATCGTCCGTCACCCGCGTCACATTGTTGTGCTCCTGCTCCTCAGCGCCGGTATCTGGGTCCTCTACATTGCGATGACCCGGGCCGCGTTTCAGGCTTTCCAGATGGAAGATATGATCGGCTGGAGAGCCGCGGTCGTGGTGCTCGCCATTTCAAGTATCGGAATAGCGGTTCCGACGCCCGGATCGACCGGCGGCTATCATTTCTTTGCTTCGAAGACACTAAGTGCTCTCTTCTTTGTCCCACCGGAGGTTGCACTGGGATTCGCAACACTGACACACGGGATCGGATTTGTGGGGACCACGACGATCGGTCTCTACTTTCTTATGCATGATCATATCCGTATTTCGGAGGCAGTCCACTCAGGTGAGGGAACGTCATCCTGACGAAAGTTCCGAAATATCTCATGGTCCTTCAGGCGTGCATCCTCTTCACTGCGGGGGCCGCAGCCCAGACTCAGGGAAAGGGAAGTGAACCGAACCGTCGGATCGGAATTTCCGGCGGAATGGGCGTGAGCTACTTCAATGCCACCGATATTGTCGACCGGGTGAACGGGACGGGGATTACCACCGAACGGGCGGATGATTTTGTCGCTGCGGCCGAGTTCTTTGGAGCGGTGACATACCCCCTCTCGGCTGACTGGGCTCTGAAGCTTGAATACGCCTATCTGATCACCAGCTACAATGTGCAGACGATTTTCCCCGGCAGCGAGTTCTCGGTCACTGTTCACATGCCGATGCTGATTGCCCACTACATCCTTGTGGACAAGGGTGTCTACAATGTGAAAGCGGGGGCAGGACTCGGCTACCACTACGGATCGTACGTCGAGCGTTACGGAACGGCCGGCGCGACATTTACCGGGAGCGGCGTCGGCGCGAAACTCGACCTGGAAGCAAATACCGCGTTTGGTGAAAGCTTCTATGCGTATATCGGAGGTGATCTCCGGTTCGATTTTATCGGATCGCTGAAACCGGAAGACAATGCGAATGCAGGAGTTGGCATCACCCCGGGGCTGGGGTTCTTCAGCATCGGTGCGAAGCTTGGGTTTACATTTTATCTTTAACAACGAGGAGAGACCATGCGCTTGTCATGTAAGCTGGCCGGAGTTGTTGTTCTGGCTCTCAGCGGTACACTCAATTCGATTCACGCTCAGGAAAAGGAATCATCCATGCCCTCACGAGATATCGCAGTGATCGAAACATCCATGGGAACCATCGAAGTGGAGTTGTATGCTGCGGAAACTCCGCGGACCGTGAAGAACTTCATCGGCCTCGCGGAGAAGGGTGCGTACGATGGTCTGATCTTCCACCGCGTAATCGCCGGGTTCATGATCCAGGGAGGCGATCCGACCGGTACCGGACGCGGCGGAAGCAGCATCTACGGCAAGCCGTTCGAGGATGAAATCGTCGGATCCCTCAAGCATACCGAACCCGGCATTCTCTCGATGGCCAACAGGGGGCCAAACACGAATACGAGCCAGTTTTTCATCACACTCGCGCCGACTCCCTGGCTCGACGGGCGGCACACGATTTTTGGCAAAGTCGTGAGCGGGATGGATGTCCTTCAGTCGATCGGGAAGGTGGAGACTTCGAAGCCTGGAGACAAACCGATCGTTGACGTCGTGATGAAGAGGGTTACGATTCGCAAACCAACCGCCGAATAGGGCCTGCGAGTGGCCCCGGCACGCGGAACAGGCGCTGAGGTTCTCAGAGAGCATGGGAGAACCGGGTCGTTTGCGCCGGTCTACTACCTCTTCGGAGAGGAAGAGTTCCTCCTGCAGGAGGAACTCGCACAGCTTGTTGAATCAGCCCTCGGGGATGCAGAACGGGGCTTCAACTACGATGTCGTCGACGGGGCGGAGGCTGATCCGAAGATGATCGCCACCCTTGCGTCAACCTTTCCGATGATGGCTGAGCGCCGGGTGGTGGTCGTCAGGCAGGCGGACAAGATCCGCGATGCTGAAATCCTCGATCCATACCTTGACAATCCTTCGACGACCAGCGTCGTGCTCTTCACTGCCCGGAAGCCTGACAAGCGACGATCTTCCCATCTCCGGTTGAAGAAGAAAGCGTTCGTTGTCGAGTTTACACAACTGTCGCAGGGTGATATCCCGCGGTGGATCATCGGCAGGGCGAAAAGTATGGGTCGTTCAATCGATAACGAGGGCGCTGCGCTTCTTGCTGACTATACCGGTACCGATCTGCGTGAGATCCACAACGAGCTGGAGAAGCTGTTCGCCTTTGCGGGGGAGCGAGCGACGCTGAATATTGACGATGTTCAGGCGGTTTCCGGCATGTCCCGGGAAATCAACCTGTACGAGCTGCACCGCACGCTGGGCACGAAGGATTCCCGGCGATCGATGGAGATCATCGCCAGGTTGATGGAGAGCGGCCAGCCCCCTATCCGGATCGCCGTGTCTCTTGGCTATTTCTTCATCAATCTGCGAAAAATGGCGGACGCGCGTCGGAATCCCGGCGGGACGGAGCTCAGATTTCCGCCGTTTGTGATGAAACAGTACCGTTCAGCTCTTGCTCATTATTCCGATCCGGAGATTGAGAATGCCCTCATCCGGATCGCAATCGCCGACGAGCATCTCAAATCCAGTTCCCTTCCGCCCGCGCAAATCATGCACTTTCTGATCGCATCAATTCTTTCCGGAGAAGGGAACTCTTTAGCGGAGTGATGGTTCAACAAGACAGTTCCCCGCGGAATCAAACAGTCCCGGACCAACGGTCTGACGAGGATCTGATGGCGGGATTTCAGAAGGGGGATGAGGCGTGCTTCACGGAGATCGTCCGTCGGTACAAGGATCCCCTGACCAATTTCTCGTATCGAATTCTCGGAAACCGTACAGAATGTGAGGATGTCGTCCAGGATGCGTTTCTCCGCGTCTATCGTAGCCGGCATACCTACAAACCGGTCGCGAAGCTCTCTACATGGATCTATACCATCACACTGAATCTGTCCAGGACGGTGCTTCGGAGAAGGAGTCTCCGCTGGAGGTTCTTCGTTGACAGGAGGAAGGAAGATGGCGAGCCTGTGGAACAGCAGGACGGAGGAGCCGCTCCGGATCAGATCGCCGATGCGACGATTCTCCACCGGCGAATTCAGGATGCCCTGGACCGCCTCAGCCCGAAGTACAGAACGGTTTTTGTCATGAGAGATATCCAGGATCTCCCCTACGAGGAGATCGCCACCATCACCGGATTGAATCTTGGAACGGTGAAATCAAGAATCAGCCGGGCACGATCTTTTCTGCAGGAAGAACTGAAGGACCTCATGTGAACATCGAATCCGAAGACAACTCCGAGAAGACCCGGAAGCTGAGGGAGCTGATCCGGCACGTTGCACCGGTAAATGCCCCCTGGTATTTCCATGCCCGACTGCAGCAACGGCTTGCCGCGAAGACGCCCGGCCCGGTCAAGTGGTTCCGCCCGTTGTTCGCTGTTCCCGCGACAGCTGTTGCAGCAGCGGTTCTCCTGTTTCTCTCCCAACCTCCCCGGCAGGAGCCCGGTACTACTGCGCCGGATGGCCTCGTTTTGCCCGGTCTTCCTCCGGAACAGGGTGATCGGTCACAGAATGAGGGAGGCGACCATCCCGGTCCTCCAAGGCTTGAAACCGACTCCTCTCCGGAAGTAAGAGAATCCTCACGGGGACCCTCCGATGACCGCCCTGAGCCGGTCCGCCCCGCATCGATCAGGCAGGCTGAATCACGCAGGGGTATCGAAGATGGAGCGGGAGCCGGTCTCTCTTCCCCGGCAACCAGCCAGTTTTCTGTCACGGCCGGCTCCGTCTCACAAGCCCCTGATAGCCTGGACTCGCTCCATCAGCACACCGCAGACTCGATCCTGGTTCAGGAAAAGGAGTGACATCCCGCCTTCCCCCGGCAGGGGGATCATTTGCAGAAAGCCAATCCCCGATGGAACAGAATCCGCATGTCAACGTTAGAAGAGAGCTGGTTTTGCATCCGCCTTTTCAATTTCAACACCCAGTCTGGAACCCGGCAGGACTTGACTTCGTATAGGGCTTAGCTTAAATTAAGCCTCTACAGGAAACATTTAACGGATTACTTTAACCGAGGAGTTGCTTCAGCATATGCTGGGAAGATGCTTCATCCCCCTTTGTTTCCTTGTCATTCTCCCTCTGCAGGGTTTCAGCCAGCCCTTACCAAAGCTCGCCGAAGAACAGGACTACACTTTTTGTATCGGATTGTTCAAGGAAGGTCAGTACCAGCTGGCACTTGACCAGCTCCGTCAGTTTGTCCGGACCCATCCATCAAGCTCACGGGCGGCCGAAGCCCGGTTCCTTACCGCTGAGTCCCTGTTCTACCTTGGCCAGTATGACCACGCACGAAAGGGGTATGAGCAGTTCATTCTGGACCATCCCGGCAACCGCCTCAAAGCGGATGCGAGCTTTCGTCTGGGAGAGATTGCCTTCCGGCTCGAATCGTATCCGGTTGCAATCAGTCGCTTTTCAGAGGTTTTGCAGGAATACCCGGACAGAGACCTGGCGGGTGAAGCAGCGTACTGGCTAGGTGAATCGTACTATAAATCCGGCAATCAGAGTGATGCATTCAAGTTCTACCGGATCTCCCAGAACCAATACCCGGGAAATAGCCTTGCCGACTACGCGATCTATTCACAGGGCTGGATCCTGAAGGAACGTGGTGACTTCGACCCGGCACTGACCATGTTCAGGACCCTGATCCGTGACCATCCCGAAAGCGGCCTTCGTTCCGCAGCGGATATCAGGATTGGTGAATGTCTTTTCCAGAGCGGGAAATATCAAGAAACTATTGACGAGTTGAGTTCCCGGCGTCAGGGGCTGACTGATTCCAACGAGAAGGCAGAGGCCGATTATCTGATTGCTGAAAGTTACTTTTCTCTTCGGGATTATCCTTCCGCCCTCCAGCGGTATGAATTATTTCTTGATGAACACAGCGGCCACCGGCTCGAACGGGAGATCCGTTATTCACTCGGGTGGACATTCCTCATAGAACAGAACTACGCAAAAGCGGTCGGCATGTTCAGGGAGTTGTCATCCGGTAATGACGAAATTGCCCAGGCTTCAGCATACCGACAGGGAATCGCATTGAAACTGGACAAGAGAGCGACTGAGGCGGCCGGAATCTTTTCGGAGATCATGCAGCGGTGGCCTTCGGGTCCGTACGCCGATAATGCCCTGTTTGAACTGGCTGTGATCGATTTTGAGAACCGGAATTACAAGGATGCACAGAGACGCTTCCACGAGCTGACGACCAGGTACAGCGACAGTGATGTGCTGGCGGAGAGTTATCGGATGTTCGGAGAAACGTATCTTGCGGTGAACGATTACGGAGCAGCGAGGGAAGCGTTCCGGAAGGCGTCAGAGATCAAGAATGCGCCGGCGGACGTGGTTGCCGAAGCGATGTTCCAGGAAGGATGGTCAGCTTTCAGGCTTCGCGATCAT
>JAOUDE010000125.1 GCA_029859455.1 Ignavibacteria bacterium
AACAAGAAGAAACACGAGCGCGTAGACGCCGAAGAGAAACGCATTCTGCCGGGATATCTGCCGGTCCAGATCGTCCTGACGGTAGATCGTTGGCACGGAGACCACTCCAAGGACCTCTCCTCCCTCCGACAGGACCGGGCGGTAGCCCACGGCATACTGGTACCGGCCGACATTCTCAGTCTGATGGAAGAAGCGCGCCCGGTCGATGACAACTGCGGAATACGCAGTCCCGCTGAGGCGCCTGTCAAGAAAGCCGGCCGCATAGAGTTCAGGCCTGCTTGTGCTGCTCAGTCGTGTTCCTTTATAGTAGTTGAAGTCAGCATCCACTTCGACTGCAATCCCCTCCACCACCTCCTCCGGCAGACCGCCATCTCTTCCGGACTTTTGCGATACCTGGACCGCGATCGCACTGGTTTCCCGTTGAAGCCTCCCCGCCGTCTCCTCCATCAATCGCTGTTCCGCGAAATCCTTTCCGTAGTAGGCAATCACCACAAGTGGGGCTACGGCGGTCACCAACAGCGCAACAAGCAATCGGTCCCGGAAGGTCGGTTGATACGGCATTCGACGCACCCAGCGGACTCCGAGATAGCTCACCAGCACCACGAGAACGACCAGCATGTAGTACACCAGCACCTTCACCAGATTGAAAAGATGCGAGGCGATTCCCTGGACCGGCATGCAAAGAAGAACAACCTGGTCAATCTGAGGATCCCCCTGTACGACAAGCGTCTGGTACTCCTGATCCCCCACAGGAATGGTAATCCATGCCGGACCTGTCCTCTGCTCCCGGATTCTCCGGGAAGCGCCGGAAGGAAGGTCAGCTCCGACGGGGAATAAATCGCCGGTCGATGTATACAGACTCCCACCGCGGAATTCCACCACCGTCACGGGGCGATAAAAAGATTCGATGCTCTCCGGACCGGGGCTCCGGAGGAAAAACGGGAGGTCTCCGCGGAAAAACGCCTGCTCACCCGCTGCGATCAGGACAAAAGCATGACCAAGGAGTCCCTCACTTCCCGATAAAGGAACCGAGCCCCGGTACACCTTGAACGCGTTCAACCCTGTGCCGATCTCTCTCACCTGGATCGATTTTAATCCGGGAGGATTCGAAATGAGTCCTTTTTCAGGAAGAACATTCTGGTCACCGATACTGAACCGGCTGATCTCCTTTCCAAGAGAATCGGTCAACAGAAACAGTGAGTTGTACCCTTCGCGGCAGGCAGCACTGTTGGACCACACCGTCAACGCGATCCGCTCCTTTTCTTCCTCACTGCCCCGATGAAGAATCTCCAGCGTCTCCTCATTCCTGAAATTGTTCAATGCATCGTCGACCACGAATGTCAGCCAGCTGTCTACCGGCCGAAGGACCTCGCTCGCAAACACCTCCAAACGTTCCTGATCCTTCTCTCCGATCCGTGCATCCAACTGGGGATAGAGAAACAGAGCCGACAGACCGAGAGGGATCAGCAACCCGCCGGGAGAGAGTCCCGGAACGCCCTGACTCAAGACCTTGCTCAGGTAGTATGAGTAGAGAATCATCGCGGCCGAAAACAGCAACCGGTACTCCCACGTCATCAGATTTTTTGAACCGAGAGATCCCGCAAGAAGGGCTCCCGTCACAATCAGGACTGCAGTGACACCCCATGCCACGCTTTGTCCCTCCCGGGAGAGAAGAGACACACACAGAAACAGAAGACCGGCTGAGGCGATGATAATGCAAAGACTGAGCGTGAAGAGATTCACGACCATCAGCGCAAGTTCGAACGAAGGAATGATCACGGCAGGATCGTTATAACGGAGCGCTGAGTCGAACACGGCGCTCCGTATCAGAACCCCGTAAGCCCGGAGGAGAAGGAAGAAGACGAGGGTCGACACAACTGCACCGCCAAGGCTGACGATCCTCCCCCGGACACGACCTTCATGTCGCGCTGTCCGATTCCCCACGATGAACCGCGTGACAAGAAGAGTATTGATCAGCAGCGCAACCGATGTCAGTGTCAACTCTCCGATCGATTTCGCCAGACCACTGCCAAAGGTCGTTGCATAGAATGCCGGATCAAATACCTGCCCGTCCAGGAACCCCGAAGGAATCTCAAGCCAGAGCAGCAGATACCGGAGGCACCAGATCAGGGCGGTCACGACGATAC
Organism: Ignavibacteria bacterium; assembly: GCA_029859455.1. Lineage (GTDB taxonomy): Bacteria > Bacteroidota > Ignavibacteria > UBA10030 > UBA6906 > JAOUDE01. The sequence goes on from JAOUDE010000125.1 coordinate 2,148, forward strand.
TCTTCAGAAGCACATGGCGAATCGATCCGATTGCCTTCGTGAGGATCAAAACAACAAACAGCAGAAGGGTGATCTGCAAGATGGCATGAAGGTAGGAGAAGCCGGTCTCGATACCCGTCAGAGTCGACGATAACGAAGGAGCCGGAACGGATATCGTGCCGATCCGTGTGCTGTCGATCCCGATCAGAGGCGTCGACAAATAGCCCGCCATGGAATCACTGCCGCCAGGTCTGGAAAACTCAAACCGGACAGGAACACCGAGTTCGCGCCGGATCGATTCTGACAGTCCGTCACTTTCCACATACCGGTTGTTCAGAGGAAAATGAGAATCGATGATCTTCCTGATGACGACGGCGCCGGTAACGGCTCCGTTGGTCCTGACCGGAGTAGTAACCAGCAACTGTGAGTACAGGGGTGACGGTATGATATACGATGAGAGTTTCCCCTCGAGCGCAAGGTTGATATCGCGCTCTGAAAGAGGGCCGCTGGTGCCGCTCCAGGCTATAAGCTGTGCCTGCCGGTCGAACACCTCGATCCCGGCATTATACTTTCGGCTCTCGTCATCAACCTCCCGGAAGAGCGGACTCAGTTTGATTGTCCGGCCTTCGAGGTATGAGACGATAACACTGTTGCCGGCAAGGTCGGTGGCTATCCTGCGGGTATCACGTTGCAGTGCGATAAAGCGGCCGGAGGCTTCATTAAGAAGGTTCCGTGCCTCCGTGGCAGCAAGTTCATCCCAGTTCTCCCGGTAGTGACTGGAAGTAAGCGAGCGAACCAGGTAGGAAAGAACGAGGATACCAGAAACAAAAAAGACGATATGGAAATATCGCCTTTGTGATCCGAAAACAGATTGTCCTCTCATCCCTTAGTAGATCTTGATCTGACTGATCACCCAGCGCCCTCCAACCTGTGATAACGAAACATAGACTTGAGCTGTTTCCTTCATTCCCTTCTTGATGAGCGTTGTCCTGCCGGTAGCAAATGGTGTTCCACCTGATTCTTCCATTGTGGAAAAATCAAGATCTGAAATCCTGTTGCTCTGCATGTACCGCTCCAGGACATAATATGCCTGGCTGGAACTGAAGTACCCGGATTCTCCGCCCCGTAGACTGACGTGCACCTGCGGCCCGAGCGACTCAGAAAACAATCCCACCGAACCGCTGTTCATGCCGGACCGCACTTTGTCGAACATCTGCATGTGGTCGGTTTGTACAGCACGCCTATGCGGATCCCGAACCTTTCCATTATCCCAGGAGTCCTGATCAGACTTTCTGTCTATTGCGTCTTCGCTGTTTCGGGCATCCTCTGTGTCAGATTCTGATTTCTTCCGCTTTGTCCGCGTGCGGGAGTCAGGATCCTTCTCCTCTTTTCTCGGCTTGGATCGATTGATATCTTTGGTGTCCTGCTTGCCCGGAGGGGCGCTACGGGTCGATGTGGAGGCGCCGGGGCTCGGGTTGTCACGCCCCTGCTTTGATCTGTCCTGACCATGCGCAAGGAACGAGAGCGCCATCAATACTATGAAGAGTTCTGCTATTCTCATCTGGTTTCGGGCACTCGGCATGCACGTCAAACTTACATCATCCGGAAACGAAAGTCAATAAAACCAACAGTGGAGAACGGTGTTGAACGCATGGCCACCATCAAACCATGATCCTCCACCTGTTTCTCCACTGATGTACCTTTCCGCGCATTCACATCGACCAACCACTCGGCGGAAAGGATTTAATGCGGAATGCTCCCTTCCCCACTATCCATCATTGCTTTCCATCAGAAGCTCCCACCTCACATGTCCACTAAGCTTCTTGTAAAGAGAGGATCAAACTACGTGCCAGAGAAGAGGTCACCGAAATCATGAATCCTGTCGGGGTTTCGCCGGATCAGATCAGGTCATGGGCGGAATGTGTAGAGAAGAATGAGCATCCCGTCTACAAATCAGGACGCAGCACTGTGGGGATGAAAGAAGACAACCCCGTTGTTGATGGCACCAACAGGTCGCCCCTTCAGTGAACTTCCTCCGAAAGGGGTGTTACGTGAACGTGAATAGAACCTTGAAGGATCAACCACCCACTGCTCGTCAGGGTGAAACAGTGTGAGGTTTGCCATACTTCCTTCGGTAACACGTATTTCGGGAAGATGGAGAATAGCGCGCGGGTTCACGGAAAGGAGTTGAACCATCCGCTCGATGGTGATCACCTTTTTATGCACCAGAGCGGTCATGGTCAGTCCGATCGCGGTCTCGAGTCCGATAATGCCGAACGGCGCGGCCTGATATTCGACCTGTTTCTCATCATACGAATGTGGTGCATGATCGGTGGCAATCACGTCGATCGTCCCATCCTTCAGACCGGCGAGTATTGCGGCAACATCGTCGGCTGACCGCAAAGGAGGGTTCATCTTCGTGTTCGTATCGAACGTACGCACTGCATCGTCCGTCAGCACAAAGTGATGTGGTGTCACTTCACAGGTCACACGGAGACCACGGGACTTCGCCATCCTGATCAACTCCACCGCGCCACCCGTGCTCATATGGGCCACGTGGTACTGACCGCCGGTGTAACCGGACAACGTGATATCGCGGGCAATGACGACATCCTCCGCAGCACCCGGCATTCCCGGAAGTCCAAGTTCGGTCGAACAAAATCCTTCATTCATCACACCCCCCCGGGTCATCGGCATGTCCTGTGCGTGCTGGATGATCGGTTTGTTGAACATCGAGGCATACTCGAGAGCGCGCCGCATGATTTCAGCGTCATGAACCGGGTCACCGTCATCAGTAAAAGCGACGGCGCCCGCTGCGGCAAGTTCAGCCAGCGGAGCGAGACGCTCTCCCTTTCGCCCGAGGGAAACGGCGGCTATGGGATGAACATCAACCAGACCTCCCACGGCATCCCGCGCCTTCGCACGAATCATTCTGACGACCGACTCATCATCGATCGCAGGATTTGTATTCGGCATGCAACTCACGCCGGTAAACCCTCCTGCCGCCGCCGACATACAGCCGGTCTCAACCGTTTCCTTGTGTTCAAAGCCGGGCTCACGGAGGTGAACATGCATGTCAAAAAAGCCTGGTGCCGCGACCATACCCTCACACTCCCTGACAACTGCTCCCTTCGCAGCCGAAAGCGATGATCCGATCGCTTTGATTGATCCATCCACAATGTGGATGGAGGTTATCTTGTCAACCCCGGAAAGAGGGTCAACGATCCGGACATTTCTCAGAATCAGATTTGAAGCACGTTCGATATTCATCTGTTAGTTCCCTGTTGCAAGAAGATAGAGGACAGCCATCCGGACAGCAACACCGTTCAGGACCTGCCGGAGAATCACGGAATGTTCGCCATCGGCGACATCAGCTGAGAGTTCAACATCACGGTTGATCGGACCCGGATGCATGATTGTGACTGGACGTTCAGCCCTGCTGAGGCGCCGCAGTGTTACTCCGTAAGTCTGGTGATACTCGCGCAGTGACGGGAAGAAACGGCCCGCATCCCGCTCGAGCTGAATGCGGAGAACGTTCAGCACGTCGACCGACGGGATGACATCATCAAGATGGTGATACACGTCGACGCCGAGCTGTTCCAGTCCGCGCGGAATCATTGTTGCAGGACCGCACACCGAAACCTTCGCGCCGAGAGACTTCAACCCGTAGATATTCGAGCGGGCAACCCGGCTGTGCAGGATGTCACCCACCAGGCAGATGTGAAGCCCTTCCACTTTCTTGAACTTCTCCTGGATCGTGAAGAGGTCCAGCAACGCCTGTGTCGGATGCTCGTGTGCTCCATCCCCCGCATTGATCACGGCCGCTTCAATGACACCCGAGAGATAATGCGGCGCTCCGGAAGCCCAATGGCGCATGACCACCATGTCCACCTTCATCGCTTCGATGTTCCGCGCCGTGTCCTTCAGCGATTCCCCCTTGCTGACACTGCTGCCGCCTGACTGAAAGCCGAGGACATCGGCGGAAAGCCGCCGCTCGGCGAGCTCGAACGACAGCCGTGTGCGGGTCGAATTCTCGAAGAACATGTTGGCAATGGTCTTCCCCTGCAGGGGGGGGACCTTTTTGATCGGACGGTCGAGTACCTCCCTGAAGGAGCCCGCCGTATCCAGGATGAGACGGATATCCTCCGGCGGCATGCCGCGGAGACCGAGGAGATGCCGGCTCTTCAGTTTCATTGCGCGCTCCCCCTCTCATCGCTGTCCGGATGCATCAACAGAACCGAATCCTCCCCATCGACCTCATTCAGGTGAACTCTGATCGATTCGCTCGCCGCTGTGGCAACATTCTTTCCGACATAATCCGCTTTGATCGGGAGTTGTCTGTGTCCGCGGTCGACGAGGACTGCCAGCTGGATACTGTGCGGACGCCCGAGTGCAACCAGGCCGTCCAGCGCCGCGCGGATTGTTCTTCCTGTGTACAGCACGTCGTCGACGATGACCAGATCCTTCCCCGAAATATCGAACAGGATATCGGTCCCCTTCATCTCCGGCTGTTCGAGTTTTCCGTGAAGATCGTCCCGGTAGAGTGTGATATCAAGGAACCCGAGATCCGGTGCCACTCCCTCCACCTTCCGGATCTTTTCTACGATCCGGCGCGCGAGGAATTCACCTCGTGTCCGGATGCCGACGATAACGATATTCGACGCACCCTTGTTGTGTTCCAGAATCTCATGAGCAAGACGGGTAACGGTGCGGTCCATGCTCTGCTCATCCATGATGGTTCCCTTCAGAGCTCGCACGATGACCTCCGGGCATGAAAAAACCTCCGACCCCGGACTTCGGGATGGAGGTGACAGAGCAGATTGCTCGAACTGCGACGTGTGTTCATGGACTCCCTTTCCTGCCTCTCCGGGCAACGGTTAAAAGGTAGTGGACGATATAGGACTTGAACCTATGACCTCACGGATGTGAACCGTGCGCTCTAACCAACTGAGCTAATCGTCCGTTTGGCGATTCAAGCCGACTAAAGATAGCATTTTTGGGCGAGAGCGGCAAGCCCGGAAAAGGGTTTAACCGCAGAGGACACAGAGGGGTGCGCAGAGAACGCAGAGAAAAAATAATACCCCCCATTTGCGTACTCTGTGAACGGCTCTGCGATCTCTGCGTTCATTCTTCGGGCCTTGGTGTTTAACCGCAGAGGACTCGGAGGGGTGCGCAGAGAACGCAGAGAAAAGACAATACCCCCCTTTGTGTACTCGGCGATCTCTGCGGTTC
>JAOUDE010000126.1 GCA_029859455.1 Ignavibacteria bacterium
ACGGCCTTCGTCCCCCAGCTCGATCCCTTCATACAGTTTCTGCGCCATCATCATTGCCCGCTTTGCAGACATCCTCAGCCGGCGCGCCGCTTCCTGCTGCAGAGAACTCGTAATGAATGGAGGCGGAGGGTTCCTCCGGACAGGCTTGTTCTGAATCTCTCGGATCGTGAACTGCTGTCCCCTAATATCGCTGACATACCCTTCGGCGGTCTTCTCATCACCGATCTTCGGATCCTCATCAGCTATCTTAAAGAGCTTCGCGAGAAACGGAGGATGTTTGTCGACCTGGAATTCGCCGACGATGGACCAGTACTCGACCGGGTCGAAAGCATTGATCTCTTCTTCCCGCTCACATATCAGTCGGACGGCAACCGACTGCACGCGACCGGCGGACAGTCCGTAGAACATCGTCTTCCAAACGAAAGGCGAAACCTTGTAGCCGACAAACCGGTCCATGATTCGCCGCGCCTGCTGGGAATCAACCAGATTGGAATTGATGCGCGTCGGGGTCTTCATCGCTTCACGTATGCCGCGCTCGGTGATCTCTGTGAAAAGAACCCTGTATATCCTGTCGTTGACATCTTCTACTTCCCCGGCGATGTGCCAGGCGATCGCCTCACCTTCACGGTCAGGATCGGTTGCCACAAATACCTGGTCCGCTTTGCGGGCACGTTCACGCAGCTTGTCAATGACTTCTTGTTTTCCGCTGATCGTCTCATACTCCGGCCGGAACCCGTTATCGACATCAATCCCGAGCTTGCTTTTCGGCAGGTTCTTGATATGACCGACCGATGCTTCGACAACGTAATTCGCACCGAGGTACTTGTTGATTGTCTTCGCCTTGGCCGGAGACTCCACAATGATGAGGGATTTCCCGTTGGCGGAAACCTCTGCGATCACCTTCTTCTTCCGGGGGGCTTTCTTCCCTTTCGATGCAGGCTTCTTATCTGTTGCTCGCTTTCCGGCCATCAGTGTATTGATTCCTTGTTATTAAGCCATGATCGATTGGATGCTCCCCCTTTGCCAAACAGCATCGAGGTAACAATCTCTTTTACTTCTTCGATGGAAAGACGGTCATAGCCGGTCTGCATGGCACGCTCGATGACAACTTCCATGTCCCGGTCATCCAGCAATCCGAGTTCCCGGAGCTGGATCAGGTAACCCTGACTTTCAATCGAAAATGCTGATTTTTCGACTTCGTGGAAAATCCGCCGGGAGCCGGTACCGACCGGAACCGGAAGAGTAACAACGCCGTCATCGACATCCAGGTTGGTGTACAGCCAGCTCAGCGCCTCGCTGATTTCGGTTTGTGTGTATCCCCGGTTCTTCAGCTCTCCCAGATCGATGTCACTGATCCGGTTGGTCACCTGCATCTCTGACATCAGCTGTACGAGTATTTCGATTATTCTCTGCTTCATTCTCCGACTTTCTTCTTCGCTGACCAATACATCACATGTGAATCTTCCACTGCTTTCATCCGCCGGGCGGGAGCCTTACCGGCATCATCATATCCTGCCAGATGAAGAGTCCCGTGGATCACGAGCCGGGCAATCTCATCGCCGAACCGAACACCATAGTGATCGGCCTGTTCCCGTGCCCGGTCAACATTGACATAAATCTCCCCGTCGGGACGCCCTGTATCAGAAAGCGGAAATGCAATCACGTCGGTTGCATAGTCATGACCGAGGTATCTGGCATTCAACCTGCGCATTTTCGCCCCATCGACAAAAACAACGGATATCTCCGCCCGGGCCTTCCTTTCCTGCCTGAGAACTCTTCGCACATAATCAGCCGTCCTCTGACGATGGATCCGGTAGCGCCTGTGAGCATTGGTCACTGTGACGCTGACACTGCTCACTTCCGGCGTTTCTTTGCTGACCCTCTCTTCGCCGGACCGGATTCCTCCAGAACCGAGTCAGTCATCGAAAGCGCTATTCCGGAAAGCATCACTTCAGGACCCAGTTTTGTAAAATCCCCGGAAAGCAGCGACCGATCAACATTTGCATAGAGGGAGCACCCCCCCTCTTTCTCTATAATAAGGCCGGAAAGCCTTCCTCCGCTTTCACCAAAGAACGTCACTTCACCCAGAATCTTGCTTACCACAAACCCCGTACAGAAATGGAGTTGCAGATGGGAGTATTTCGTATAAACGGATACGAGGCTCCCTTTTCTGGTTCCGATCCTGATGCTCGGGTATATTTCGAGAGCAAGCCGTCGGTCACCTTCGCCGACTTCAAACCGGCTGAAGCTGCTGTCGCCACTCGGTTCACAGCCAAGCACTTTCCCAAGCCTGGTGATGTCCCGTCGTGTGAATGAAAATGTGTCAGGCATGAACCCGCCGTGTACCTCTGTCATGAAACAAGACAACCCCGAATCGGCGGATCAAGCTGAACTTCCGCGCTACCGGGGCTGTTCGCACATCCTGTACCGGCCCGCTGAACACGGCCGCCGGAGAATCCTGTGCAAGGATTCCGGTACTGCAACAGTTAGAAAAAAGACTCTCCTGTGCATTCACTCGGCGCAATATAGGCACCCTGCTGATGATTGTCAAGCAAGCTCCTTTGCTTCACAATTCGACAACCATTCCCTCAAATGCCGCATCACACCGGAACCCGTAACCCCGATCGCGGATAACCAAACGGCATTCTTCCAAAATACGGTCGATCTCACCGTCGTTATGGTTGTGGTGGTGATGGAAGAGGATCAGGCGGTCGACTTCCGCCTTGTGGGCAATGTTCATCGCATACAGATAATCCGAGTGTCCCCAGCCCTGATGCACACGGTACTCTTCCGGCGTATACGTCGCATCATGGATCAGAATTCCCGCATGTCTTGCAAAGGACACGAGATAGCGATCGTCATCTCCCTCCTCATTCCTGTAACGGTCAGTGACCTCAGGGGCAACGGCGGAAGCAACGGCCGGATCCGACTTTCGAAACGGTTCATTGTCGCTTATGTAGACAAGACTCTTCCCCCGTTCCTCGATTCGGTATCCGAGCGTCAAAAAGGGATGGCACACGTAACTGCTGGTGACCAGTCCGCCCGAAACCGGAACCGTGTTCTCGCCCATCGCTTTGAAGGAAATCTGTGCCCGGAGCTCTTCAAGTTTTACAGGAAAGTATCTCTTGTTCATGACCTCAGAGAGGACCTGTCTCAGGGAGAGCTCGTCCGTTTCAGGCCCCGCGATCGTGATCTCGTTCCCTTCAGCAAAAAGGGGCTGAAAGAACGGGAACCCCTGGATATGGTCCCAGTGAGGGTGAGTGATAGCGATAAATGCCTGAACGGGAGAACGGGAGGCTGCAAGAACGTCGCCAAGGGGCCTGATGCCTGTTCCGGCATCCAGGATGATCAACGTATTGTCGGAAAGACGCACCTCAACACACGGTGTGTTGCCCCCGTAGCGGACCGTGTCGGGGCCGGGAGACGGGATCGAGCCGCGTGTTCCCCAGAACCTGGCTCTCATCGAATGAACCGCGAGAATTGACTAACGACTGAAACTCCGAGCATATCCCACATAGTGAACAGCAGACTCACGAATACCCTCCTTCTCTGCTTCCGTCAACCCGCGAATAATCCGCGCCGGAACCCCGGCGGCCAGAACACCATCCGGTACTTCCATTCCCTGGAGAACCACAGCCCCGGCAGCAACGAGGGACGATTTCCCGATAGACGCTCCGTCAAGCACGACCGCACCCATTCCAATCAGTGATTCGTCACCGATCCGGCTTCCATGAATAATCGCACGATGGCCAATCGTCACGTCCGAACCGACCGCCACCGAATCAGAATCGGTCACATGGAACACACATCCATCCTGTATATTGCTTCGAGGTCCGATCGTTATCGTGTTGATATCCCCCCGGAGAACCGCCTGAAACCAGACACTTGATTCTTCCCCAAGATCGACATCTCCGATCACATATGCCCCGTCGGCCACAAAAACAGTTTCCGGAACCCGTGGCGTTTTTCCTCCAATGCTCAATACCGGCATTCAGTCCTCCGGTGCTCTCGGCGGAGCCCAACCGCCCCGCTTCCAACTGACCAGCTCGAGCGTGACGCTTCCAATAATCACTTCCATGTTCGCTTTGATCGGAACCCTGGCCTCGTCATTGCTGAACCATCCCTCGAAGTCACCTGTCAGGCCGAAGAGACCGACAAAACCTGCCCTCCCGTTGAATCCGATCACGTCGATCGGATACGTAATGAAATCGCTGTCAACACTCCCTCTCTCTCCATTGAAATCGATATAGGTAATCCCCTTCTTCTCCTTCACCACCGTGGGAATCTCCATCGGAGTGCCGGCATACAATTTCTCCCTGGCATAATAGAAAAGAGAAAGCCCATCGTTATAACGGGCTTCAAGTGCCATGGTGTCAATCCTGTCAGTCACATTTTCCACCGACCCAACCTTCATGACGACACGATTCAAGTCATACTGGAAGAAGTACTCGGCGAAGGACCAGCTCTCATTTTCCCTGCTCTTCCCGAGGAAGTACCTGGAGAATCCGGTCGAGTCAAAACGGCTCTGATACACGGCATGAAGGTCGACGAACGGAACACCACGGTAGGACTGGATGACTGCGTTTCCTTCCTGGACGGTAGCGCCACCCTCCCGGGTTTTCTTTCCGGAGACAATCCTGATCTGTCCGAGATCGATAAATCCATAACGGACATTATAGACCAGCTCTTCACCTTCCACAAACACCTTTGCGGGAATCCGGTCAGGCGGGTGGGACGAATCCGGGCTCGATGCGGCTGTCAGTGTCAGGACTGAGGCAGCCACCAGCATGATCAATCCGCAGCAACGGCTGATCACAATCAGTGGCTGCCTTGTTCCTGTTCCGGGAGTAAGGTAGGGTGAGTTCACTTCAGACTGGAGAGATCGCGCGAGATTTTCTCAGCCTCCGGAAAGAGGGCAAGAGATTCCTGGAACTGCGAGTCGACCCCGAGCATTACGCGTGATGTGCCTTCCACTCCCCACAGCCGCCTGCCGAGATTTGCCCGGATATATGCTTCGATGTATTTCCGATCCTTGTCGAACAGCTCCTGGTTGAATTCCACACCCTTCTCACCTGCCAGAGCGAGGAAATCGGTCATCATCTGATCGGTGACGATGAATTCGTCAACATATCTTACCACGTTCTCTCCGAATCGGGCTTTCAGATCCTCTGCCTTACGATCTGCGTACGCCGTTGCAAATTCAAAGAATACATTCCGGCTTCTCAGGTGAGCCGCATATTCGGTCAGACGGTCAGACTTAATGATATAGTCAGGGGTGATACCTCCACCGCCAAACACCTGCCTGCCCAGAGAGAGAGTCTTGTACACCGGCCGTGCCGAGTCTGACTCGGCCTCATGTGTGATGTTCTCTCCTTCACTTTCCTCCCGTTCGAACGCAGCCCGCGCATATTCAGCCCGTCCGCCGTCATACTGACGCTGGATCAGCCTCCCGCTCGGCGTGAAATACCGTGCGGTGGTCAGCCGGAATGCTGAGCCGTCCTTCAGACTGAATTCCCGCTGAACCAGTCCTTTTCCGAATGTGGTTTCTCCCACGATCAGGCCCCTGTCCCAATCCTGAATTGCTCCTGCCACAATTTCGCTGGCCGATGCGGAACTATTGTCCACCAGTACTATAATAGTGACATCCATGAGGCGTCCGGACCCGCTGGACAGGTACTCGTCATCGAATTCGGGGCGACGCCCTTTCGTATAGACAACCTTTTTTCCCCCGGGCAGAAACTCATCAACCATTCTGAATGCCTGCTCAAGGTACCCCCCTGCGTTGTTTCGCAGGTCGAGTACGAGACGTTTCATGCCGGAAGCACGGAGCTTGTCCACTGCAGCAATCAACTCATCATGGGTGGTAGCGGCAAACCGTGTGACCTGGATATAGCCTGTTTCTCCATCCACCATAAGTGAGGAAGGAATGGTGTACAGCGGGATCTTGTCCCTTGTGATCTCAAAGTCAATCAGGTCGTCCATCCCCGGGCGCATGATCGAGACTATAACACGGGTTCCCTTCGGCCCCCTGAGTTTCTGCTGGACGCCCATCTGGGTAATTCCGACCGACGTCGTATCATCGATTTTCACGATCTTATCGCCTGCAAGAATTCCCAGAGCCTCACTGGGCCCGCCGATGATCGGAGCAACCACCATCAGCGTATCGTTGAGCACCTGAAACTCAATTCCGATCCCTTCAAAACTGCCCTGGAATTCCTCGTGGATTCTGGTTAAATGGGATGCGGGAATATAGTTGGAGTGAGGATCAAGGTCTTCAAGCAACGCGGCAATTGCCGATTCGGTCAGTTTCTCCGTGCTGACATCTTCGACATAGTACTTTTCGGTAATGCTGAGGACATCCTTGAATTTCGAAATCTGCTCGTAGATGTTGTCTGATGAAAAGCCGGAATTCAACAGCGCGCCGGCTCCCAGACTCATGATGACGAGAGTCACCACGAATAAGAGTGAAAATCGCTTCCTCATAAACAAATCCTTCATACCGTTCGTCTCACATCCCCGCGGGAAACACCCCCCCCGAGACACCTTTCACTGATTCAAAGCGAGTATATCCAAAAGACCTAAGAAAGTCAAACTGAGCCTCCCGGCCGGGCTCAAGCTATCGGACCGGTTTCCATTGATCCAGAATCGACCGTCCCAGAAAGAAGACAGAGAGAAAATTCAGAAACCAGGAAGTCGTCACATACATATAGCCATACTTTCTGTACCGCCGCGGTGATTCATGCACACACAGCTGTCGAAGGAACCGGATTGCCCCCACACGTGACAAACGCCTGAACATATCGTAATCCTCTCCTGCCGCGATCGCTCCGGCGTACCCTCCCACAGCGTCGAAAGCTTCGCGTGACATCACATGACACTCTCCCCTGCCCATTGCCATGCCAACCCTGTTCATCATGAAGAAGAACCAGTTGTAGAAACCATGGAACAGAACATCGGCGAACGACTCATCCTCCGGATAGACGCGGACATTGCACGTCACCGCGCAGATCTCCGGCCTTGCGATTTCCGCAGCAATCATGCTGAAGAAACGCTCCTGATCCGGAACCAGCGTATCCGCATTGAGGAATACGAGGGTCGCCCCCTGTGCATGCCTCGCCCCTTCATTTCGCCCGATCGAAATCGTTTGCTTCACCCCCTCGGCATTTTCGACAACTGTAACCCCCGGATGAGCACGTGCAATTTCCAGGGTTCTGTCTGTGCTCCCCCCGTCACTGATAATCAATTCAATCCGGTGCCGCGACAGCAGATCTTCCGGAAACTGATCGAGAATACGGGGGAGGAGTTTCTCCTCATTCAG
>JAOUDE010000127.1 GCA_029859455.1 Ignavibacteria bacterium
TCCTCGGCCCGATGCCTGTATGGGACAACGGGACTCAGATTCTCTCAACGCCGGATGCCATCGCGAAAGCAATGGAGCGGTTTATCGAACACCGGGAGAGTGCCGGAAAGACAGTTGAGAAAAAAGCGCCGCCGGCAAAGGAAGCAGCTCCTCCTCCCACAAAAAGCACGACGGCGTCGGGCCCGAGGACGATGACAGCCTGCCCTGAATGCGGCTCGAATGTCGAGCATGTCAGCGGGTGTGTTCTTTGCTACAACTGCGGATGGAGCAGGTGTTAGCCTGATTCACTGAACCCTCAAAACAGGAAAACCTGCCCGATACCGGGCAGGTTTTCTTGTTGAGGCCCATTCCCGCTACTCTCCGCCGGAAAAATCGAACGTGTACCGATACTCAGCACCGAGCAGATACGTCGAGGTCATCTGGATCCCTCTCACATTGCGATACAGCGGAATCTGCGCAAAGACCCTCGCTGCCGACGGCCCGTCTCCATAACCAACACCCGGCATCAGATCGTGATATGTTCCACCGGTCCCGATCAGAAACCTGTTTTCCGCAAAATCCTTCATCGCATAGCGGGAACGGAGAATGAGCGAAACCGAAAAGAACTCTCCGATCGATTTCCGGGACCCGAGGTTCGTCATAATTTCGTCTCCGATCCGGTAGCTGTCGAAGTTCATCCCCGCATAGCGGTACATCGCTCCGGCGAAGAATGTCAGACCGGATTCCACCAGGGAATACTCTGAATATCCCCAGGCGATCAGCGTGGCCGCCCCCGTCCCCGGCTGCAGATCGATTGACAACCGGGCTCCGCCCTGTTCCTCCGAAGAACTCCCCGTCGGCAGTGAAGCTCCGGCACCAAGTGCAAGACCGAACGGTCCGGTCACTGTTGCACGTGCAACCTGATATTTCACGAGCAGAGAGATATCTCCCATTCCTGAGGCACGGAATTTCGCCGTCTCCGGAAACTGACCGATCCCCTGCCCTGACACCACCGTGATCTCCCGGTTCTTGTCACTGAAATAGACCGAGGCCAGAAGCGAAACACCTTGCGTCAGGCCGTACTCGGCCTGGAAGGCGAGGTAGGCGACCTCGGCTGTTCTCATCAAAGGATCCTCAACGTTGGAGGTTCCCTGATAAGCCTGTGTCAGCGAGTTGAACTGGTAATTCAGTGAAAGGGAAAGACTACGGTAGGTTTGAACGCCACTCTCGAAACCACTCAATGACGATGCGCCGACACTGCAGCAACCCTGAGCGGCAAGGTGGCCAGGAACAATGACGACCAGCATCAGGAACAGAAGGAAAACGGTCAACCCGTGGAACGATCGCTTCATGAACTCCGTTCTGATCACGGAAAATAGATGAACACGCCCACGTCCTGAGTTGCGCTTCCGCCGGCGTTGTCCAGCACCGTTACAGTGACGTAATTCTGGCCGGCGCAACAGAACGAAGCGGAATAACGGACTGACGGACCGCTGCCAATAATGTCGCCGGTTGTTGCGCCCCAGCGATATGTCAGAGGTTTTCCTCCGGGATGGGTCGCGGTGACGGTTACTGTAATACTCTGACCGATCGAGACTTCCGGGGGATCGGCAACAAGAGCCTGAATGACCGGATTGCCGTTTGGATCAGAGCTGACGAGGGCGTCCTCCGGCTGAACGCATGACACCAAGAGAAAGAGCGGCACCAGAAGCGCCGCTCTTGTTGATGCGAAGAGACTCATTGTGCTCAGAGAAGGTCCTTGATCATCTTCTCAAGATCATTCTTAGTCATGAATCCGACATGCTGCTTGGCAATATTCCCGTTCTTGTCAACGATGAAGGTGGTCGGGATTGCCCTGATACCGCCATAGGCATCCGCAAGATCGCCGTCCCCGACCACGATCGGATAGTTGATCTTCGACTGCGTGATGTACGGTTTCACCACCGACCAGCCTCCGCGGTCGAGAGAGATCCCGACAATTTCAAGACCTTTATCCTTGTACTGGTTGTACACCTCGATGAATCCCGGGATTTCCTTGCGACACGGCCCGCACCATGTTGCCCAGAAGTTCACAACAACAACCTTCCCCTTCAGACTGCTCAATTCCACCATGGTCCCATCGGAAGACTTCAGTGAAAAATCCGGAGCCTTGCCTGAGGGTCCGCCCGCAAACACCAGGGTGGCTCCGACCAATGCCACCACTGCCACCCCAATCATCCAAACTGATTTCATAACCAACACCCTTCTCCATTAGGTAGATACCACACAATATAACATTTTACAGAACACTTTTCCCGGACATTCAGTTTCCAGGTTGCCGATGAGCCCTGTTTCAGGTCGTTTTCCCCTGTTTCAGCGACTCAGGAGCAACTTTGCTTCGAGCGCCTTCTTCACTTCGGGCCACTCATCATCAAGAATGCTGAAATAGACCGTGTCCCGGAACCGACCGCTTCCGGTGACCATATGCTTCCGCAGGGTCCCCTCCTCCACCGCCCCGATCCGCGCGAGTGCCGCCCTGGAACGGAGATTGAGAGCATCCGTCTTGAACTCCACCCGAACGCAGAGAACGGACTCGAAGGCAAACTGAAGAAGAAGGTACTTCGCTTCCGTGTTTACGGTTGTCCTTTGCCATTGCTTCCCGATCCAGGTCCATCCGATCTCCATCCTCCGGTTCAATCGGTCGATATTCCCATAGCGTGTGCTGCCGACAATCGAGGAGGTCTCCCTGTCAATGATGACGAACGGGAGAGCGGTTCCATCCTGTTGCCGGCCGAGAGCCTCACTGACGTACGCTTGCATCTCACCTCTGCTCCGGATTCTGCTGACCGTAAACTCCCACAGCTCCTTTTCAAGACCGATCATACACAGGCTGTCAATGTGAGTTTGTTCCAGCGGAACCAGCCTCACTCTCTTCCCTTCCAGTTCCGGAGGTTCATGCGGAATGTTCAACGATCGTCCTTTCATCAGAGAGTCTCCGTGGCAAAGCCCGGGATGTTCGCAGTCCAGCAGAGATCTATCACGGTGCCGATGCGCCCTGTTGTTGCTGCCGGACAATCTGTTCCAGATTTCTGATGTCACCGTACACCGTCGCAAGCTTTGATTGATCCTTCTCGAGAACGACGTACGACCTGAGTGCCGCAAGGGCTTCGCTGAATCGCTGAAGGTAGTACAGAACCAGCCCCCGGTTCAGGTGTGCGGGAGCGAACCGTGCATTGATTGCGATCGCCCGGTCAAACGCTGCCAGCGCCGGTGCCCACTCCTGCCGGCTGGCATGTGCAGTCCCGATGCTGAATGAGGAAATCGGCTGGTCAGGATTCATCCGGTGCGCCTCCTGAAACTGCCGGATGGCCGCGTCGGTCTGACCGAGAGCGACGTAGACATTCCCGATATTATTCCTCAGGTGGAACGAATCCTTGTAGCGCCCTGCCTCCTGAAATGCCTGGAGAGCCTCACGATGCTGTTTTCTATCAAGGTGGCGAAGTCCTACATATTCCCACTCGAGAGAGAAATCGTCCGCTACCGTAACATTCAGCACCGTCATGCAGGAGACCGCGACGCTAAGGATGAGGAGGACGATACCGATTTTCCTGAAGTCCCTTCCCTGAACAATGTCGTACATTTCTGTGACAGCAAAACCTGCGAAGATCAGGAAAAATGGAACCGCGGAAAGCCGGAATCTGTCCGTCATGAAGAACAGGACGACTGCGAGGATCTCCACCAGAAGGAATCCATACAGCAAAAAAAGCTTCCTCCACCTCCCCATGGCAAGAATGAACCCGATGCAGCCGAGCGACCCTGCAACGAGAAAGGCGGGGGCGATACGGAGAAGCGGAACTGCATGCTGACCAACGAAGAGATAGTTGTAACCAACCTGACTGATTTCTTTCTGGTGAAAAAACAGGAGAAACTTCCTGCCAAAGAGGGTCAGGAACCCGACCGGGTCATCAGCGATGAAGTCGACAGCCTTTGACATCCACAGGGACGACACTTCGGAGTGTGAAAGAGCTCGTCCCGTCTCGGTTTCCAGGTAGACTCTTCCGTCGGGATCATTCTGCAGGTCGAGCCGTGCAACGTTGTAGTAGACACCGACAGCATGCGGATTATTCCCCAGATAGAAGTTCAAGCCTCCGTTTGAAGTAACCGGAACAAATTCACCGGACACCGCATAGTTACGGATGGCGACCGGGCCGACGATCAACAGAACACCTCCAAGGACAGCCGCTATCTTCATTCCCCGCCCCCGCGTCGTCCCCGATCCCATGAACCAGACCCATGCTGCGATCACTGGGATCACCAGGAGATCGGTTGGCCGGCAAAGAACCGCAAGACCGAGCGAAGCACCGGCCCCAAACCACCATCTCGTTTGTTCCTTCTTCACGGCGACAACAAGGAACCAGAAGGTCAAAACAAGGAACAACACCTTGAGGGTCTCGACAAGAAGAAGAACAGAACTGAGCAGGAACGGTCCATACAGTGCGGCAAGGAGGCCTGCGACAAAGGCTGCCTTTCTTGTGAAAAGCTTCTCTCCAATCAGGAAGATCAGGATTGCGGTGCCGGCCCCGGCGGCCGCCTGAAGAAGCCGGACTGCCAGAAGCGATTCGCCGAACAGAGAATACGTTGCTGCAAGGAAGTACGCATAAAGAGGACTCATGAAGAAGAGTTCATCTCCCCACCAGTTGTTGCTCGCCACAATCCTGCGGGCCCACTCATGATACGTCTCCGCATCGGACCAGATCCCGTCCCACAGGAAGGTATCTGCCGCCATGACAAGCACAGCGATTCTTGCCGCGGCGGCGGAGACCAGAATCGTCAGAATGAGATTCGTGCGACTGGAGAAAAACCCGGAAGGTTGACCTGATATACGTTTTGCCACTTAATCAGGAAAGGAAAAGGAACGATGAACGCTGTGAGAGGAACATAAGAAGAAGCGATGCGGAAATCAAGGAATTGCATCTCTGCGCCTGCTCGACTATGTTGGACCATGGTCACGCCAGGTCAATCGGAGCCGATCGATTCGCTTGCACACTTCCACCCCGTGGTCCGAACGTGGTTTGTTGAAAAATTCCGGGAGCCAAGCCCTCCCCAGCGCCTCGGCTGGCCGGGAATCATCAGGGGAGAGCATACTCTTCTCCTTGCACCGACCGGTTCCGGAAAGACCCTCGCAGCATTCCTCTGGACGATCAATCACCTCCTTGAACAGCACATCAACGGAGACGTACGCCACGGCGTGCAGGTGCTGTACGTTTCCCCTCTGAAAGCGCTCAACAACGACATCCATCGGAACCTCGAGGGTCCGCTCGAAGAAATTCTCCTCCGGTCGCAAGAGGCAGGGTTCTCTCTTCCCCCTATCAGAGCCGCCGTGCGGACCGGCGATACATCTCAGTCGGAGCGCAGGAGGATGCTGACGAACCCTCCGGAGATTCTGATCACTACCCCGGAGTCGTTGTATCTGATGCTGACCTCCCGGCGGGCGATTCCGATGTTTCGCGCAGTCCAGTATGTCATCATCGATGAGGTCCATTCTCTCTGCGGGAACAAACGGGGCGTTCATCTTTCTCTGAGCCTCGAGCGCCTCGACCGGATTGCGGAGCAGGAGTTTGTCCGCATCGGACTCTCGGCAACCCAGCGTCCGCTGGAGGAGATTGCACGGTATCTGGGAGGACAGATCTGGGAAGGTAACACATGTATTCCGAGACCTGTAACCATTGTAGACGCCGGCAGGAAAAAGGAGATGGATCTGCGCGTCAACTCACCGGTTCCTGATTTCTCCTCGCTCCCGCGCGACACCGTCTGGCCCTCACTCCTTCAGCACATCCTCGAGCTGATACGATCGCACAGGAATACACTGGTGTTTGTCAACAACCGCAGGCTTTCAGAGCGCATAGCGGCTGAGTTGAACGATCTTCTGACAGAAACTGATGGCACCCTCGGAATGCATCATGTTCCGCATGCATCGCCCTCTGTTCGGAAACAGGCACGGGATGGCGTGTCGGCGGAACAGCCGGTCAGGGCTTACCATGGCAGCATGTCGAGAGAATCCAGGGAGCAGATGGAAACAGCCCTCAAAGAAGGGACATTGAAGGCGTTGATCACAACATCGGCTCTCGAGCTCGGTATCGACATCGGGAGCATCGACCTGGTCATTCAGATCGAATCACCGAAAGGGGTCGCCCGGGGACTCCAAAGGGTGGGACGATCAGGACACCTGATCACGGCAACAAGCAAGGGGATCGTTTTTCCGACTCACCGGGAAGATCTTGTCGAGGCGGCCGTTGTGGGAAGGGAGATGAAGCACCATCGCGTAGAAATGACCACGATCCCCCGAAACTGTCTCGATGTGCTGGCACAGCAAATAGTCGCGATGGTAAGTATGGAGGAACAGGACGTCGATGCTCTCTTTGATTTCGTCCGTCGCTCGTTTTGCTACCAGCACCTGCCGAGGACCCTGTTTGACGGAGTCCTCCGGATGCTGAGCGGTCGGTACGCCTCCGATACGCTCCGTGATCTTCGGCCACGCATTTCCTGGGACAAGAGCAACAATCTGCTGCGGGCATTGCCGGGGAGCGCCCGTCTGGCGGTCACGGGAGCCGGAACCATAGCGGACCGCGGGTACTATGGTGTCTACCTGGAAGACGGCAAGACCAAGGTGGGTGAAATCGACGAGGAGTTCGTCTTCGAAAGCCGGAGCGGTGACACCTTCATCCTCGGCAGCGACACCTGGAGGATCAGTTCCATCGATCCGAGCCGCCTCACCGTCACACCGGCACCGGGTGAGCCTGCCCGGATGCCGTTCTGGCGGGGAGAACGGATCGGAAGAACGTTCGAACTCAGCGTGAAAGTGGGAGAGTTTCGAAAAGAGCTCGCTCTCCGTCTTCAGGACGAGAACTGCCTCAAATGGATTCGGGATGAATTCCCGGTTGACCACAACACTGCGTGGCAGATTCTGGAGTACGCCCGGAGTCAACATCAGGTTGCCGGAGCGATTCCGCATAACAACCTGATTCTTATCGAATCGTTCCGCGACGAAATCGGCGACCCCCGGGTGATCGTCCACTCCTCTTTCGGGCGACGGGTGAATGGAATGATCGGGCTGTTTCTTGTCAAGGCGATGCAGGAACGGACCGGATCCACTCCGCAGATGCTGTACAACGACAACGGAATCCTTCTCCGGTCGTCCGACCCTGACGATCTGCCGACTGATCTTCTTGAGACCATTTCATTTTCTGCGGCACTCAACACTATCA
>JAOUDE010000128.1 GCA_029859455.1 Ignavibacteria bacterium
AAGGTATCACGCCGAGGACGGTCTACAAGACAGTGGATGAGGTGATGGCCGCGACGGCAGTGGCGGACGTCCGGGCTGCGCGCGAAAAGAGGAAGGAACTGGGGAAAATGCCGGTGGTGGCGGAGAGAGTGATCCGCTATCTCACTCCGGACCAGAAGAAGGACCTGACGGAGGAGCTGAGAAGGGAGATGATCCGTGCGTCGAAGGACCTCGAGTTCGAACGGGCCGCTCAATTAAGAGATGAAATCGCCAAACTGGAGTCACATTCCGCTTCATAATCAGGGAACCCGCCTTTCCCGGAGGAGGGTTCTTGTCCGAACGAGTTTACAGCCTGGCCGTCCGGCTGTTCGCCCCTGTGTACGAGCTTGTGTATCCGCCTGTCTGCCGGGGGTGCTCCCGGCGGTTGCCGAAGACGGGCCGGCTCCTCTGTGGTCAGTGCACGTCGAATCTACCTGCCGTTTCTTATGACTCCGGAGTTTATCAGACTGCCTGGAATCGCATCTGCGGCGAAGAACAGTGCCACTCATTGATAGCCTGCTTTCTCTTCAGAGAAGAGGAGGTTCTTCAGGAATTGATTCACCGGATCAAGTATAATGGTGATGAAAAGCTGGCTGTCGAGCTGGGCAGATTGATTGCCCCGCAGGTCATCCTGCATTGCAGGGAAATGAAGGTGGACGGGGTCATCCCGCTGCCTCTGCATCGCAGCCGCAGGCGAGAACGCGGTTTCAACCAGGCAGAACGGATTGCATCCGGTGTAGCCCGTTCGACCGGATACAGGCTGATGACCCCGCTGCGGCGGCGGCGATACACACCGTCTCAGACCCGGCTCTCCGCGGCGGAAAGAACAGCGAATGTTCGGGACGCGTTCGTTGTCCCCCGGCGCCGAGCGGATCAGGTAAGAGGAAAGAGATTCATTCTGGTCGATGATGTATTGACCACCGGTGCCACGCTAAGAGAAGCGGCCGGGAGTTTGACGGAAAAAGGAGCATTGCCTCCGGTCGCTTGTGTTGTGGCGCTTGCCGACTGACCGGCCGGTGCCCATTCCTTGACATTCAAGGCCAATCTTCCTACATTTCTGTTGATTTTTGAAGGTTTTTGATGCTTTTCCCCCTGTGTTCTGAATTCTCTCTCACCTGTTTTCTTTCGTTCGGAGGTTCTTGAATGGCTATTAATGTAGGGATCAACGGCTTTGGCCGGATCGGGCGTCTGGTGTTCCGTCGGATGCTCCAAAAAGGCGGATTTAATGTTGTCGGCATCAACGATATCACCAATGCGAACACACTGGCGTACCTTTTGCGCTACGATTCCGTTCATGGGATGTACAAGGGGACGGTTACTCATGAAGACGGCGCCCTTGTTGTCGATGGAAAAAAATACACTGTCACTGCAGAGAAGGATCCTGCGAAACTGCCATGGAAAAGTGCCGGTGCTGATATCGTGATCGAAGGAACAGGAATCTTCACAAACAGAGAAAAGCTGGAACTTCATCTGAAAGCCGGTGCGAAAAAAGTGATTCTGACCGCGCCCGCGAAGGACGAGATCGACGCGACCATCGTGCTTGGTGTGAACGACAGCTCGCTCACCGGGAAAGAGAAATTCATCTCCAATGCCTCCTGCACCACCAACTGCCTTGCGCCGATGGTGAGTGTGCTGCACAAAGCGTTCGGGATTGACCACGGCTTCATGACCACGGTTCATTCCTACACAAACGACCAGCGTCTTCTGGATCTCCCGCACAGCGATCTTCGCCGCGCACGTGCAGCGGCTGTCTCCATTATTCCGACAACGACCGGCGCCGCGAGGGCGGTCGGTAAGGTGATCCCGGACCTGAAAGGAAAACTGGATGGCTTCGCCCTCCGGGTGCCGACACCGGATGCCTCGATCACTGACTTCGTTGCAGTGCTGAAACGGGCTGTTACCAAGGATGAGGTGAACCAGGCGATGAAGGATGCGGCGGAGTCATCGCTCAAAGGGATTCTTGAGTACACAGAGGATGAGATTGTGTCTGCCGACGTGATCGGCAATTCCCATTCCTGCATCTTTGATTCCAAGCTGACAATGGCCCAGGGCTCGACGGTCAAGGTGTTCGGATGGTACGATAATGAATGGGGCTTCTCCTGCCGGGTGGTTGACCTCCTGGAGAAGATCGCCTGAGGCAGAACGATGCGCACAATGACGATTGATGATGTTGACCTTTCCGGCAAGAGGGTTCTTGTCAGAGTCGATTTCAACGTCCCTCTGACAGCGGATCTGAAGATCGGGGATGATAAACGGATTGTCGAGTCTTTGCCCACAATCCGGAAGATCCTTGACTCCGGTGGTTCCGTCGTCTTGATGAGCCATCTCGGCCGCCCCAAAGGAAAGCCGGACCCCGAATTTTCCCTGCATGCGGTCGGAGAGCATCTCGGGACGCTTCTCGGAAAGAGCGTCACCTTCATCGATGATTGTGTCGGAGAAAAAGCGAAGGCGGCGATTGCGGGTCTCCGACCCGGAGATGTTGCACTCCTTGAGAACCTTCGGTTTCATTCCGAAGAAGAAGGGAATGATCCGGGGTTCGCAGAGGAGCTGGCGTCACACGGTCAGGTATTCGTGAACGATGCATTCGGAACCGCTCACCGGGCCCATGCCTCGACCGAGGGGGTCACCCGGTATCTGAGGCCATCCGTCGCCGGCTACCTGATGAAGAAAGAGATCGAGTATCTCGAGAAAGCAGTGACGGATCCCCGGCGACCCTACGTGGCGGTGATCGGTGGCGCGAAGATTTCGGGAAAGATCGATGTCATCAGGAACCTCCTTCCAAAGGTCGATGCCCTGATCATCGGTGGCGGGATGGCGTTCACCTTTTTTGAGGCCCAGGGAATGGAGATCGGTGATTCCCTGGTGGAGACCGAAAAAGTCGCGCTTGCGAAGACGATCCTGGAGACGATACGAACAACGAAGCGCCGGGTGATCTTTCCGATCGATTGCGTTATTGCCGATAAATTCTCCGACAGTGCCCGGCGGAGAGTTGTGCCGGTGACGAAGATACCCCCCGGATGGCGCGGACTCGATATCGGTCCCGAAACAACGAAACTGATCCACATGGAATTGCGAAAAGCACAAACGATTGTCTGGAACGGTCCGATGGGTGTCTTCGAAATGCCGAATTTCGCCCATGGCACACTGGAGGTCGCGAAACGGATGGCACAGGCTACGGCCTCCGGCGCCACCACCATCGTGGGCGGTGGGGATTCTGCTGCCGCGATCGCTCAGGCAGGGTTCGAGGGTTCGGTCTCTCATGTTTCGACCGGTGGGGGCGCGTCTCTGGAATTCCTGGAAGGAAAGACCCTTCCCGGAGTGGCGGCACTCGATACGAAATGAAGAGGAGGAACGGAGCGTAGTGGGTTACTTCGATCGGATGGGGACTGAGGGCTACCGGAGGCCGGGAATGTTCGGCGGTATGAAGCTGTTTCCTCCCGTCATCAAATGGCTCTTCCTCATCAATGGAGGAGCGTATCTCTTCTTCAATATTCTCCTTGCTCCGTTTACTGTCGACGGCGTCCCGCTGGGAGGCCGTGAAGGTGTTCTCGCGTATTTCTATCTCTACCTCTGGCCTGTCGATTCGGGCAATTTTCTTCCGTGGCAGCTGGTGACCTACATGTTCTTGCACGGGGGATTCTTTCATATTCTCTTCAATATGTTCGCCCTCTGGATGTTCGGAATGGAGCTGGAGAATCTCTGGGGATCCCGGAAGTTTCTGATATACTATCTCTGTTGCGGACTCGGTGCAGGGATTGCGAATCTCATGGTCGGCGCATTGCTGGGGCAGGTCGTTCCGACGGTCGGAGCCTCGGGCGCTGTCTTCGGTATTCTGACCGCATTCGGGTTTCTGTTTCCAAACCGCCGGGTGTACCTCTATTTCCTCGTCCCTGTCCAGGCCAAGTACTTTATCATGGGATGGATAGGGATCGAGTTGTTCTACGGCGTAGTCGGAACCTCGGACGGGATCGCGCATTTTGCCCATCTTGGAGGAGCAGCAGTGGGATTCATCTACCTGCTGAACGACAAAGGGGTATTGCCGTTCAAGGGGCTCAGCTCACGGGTTGGTTTTCGGAATCCGTTTGGAAAGACAGATCGGTTCGAGGGGAAGCACGGGATGAAATCAGAGGTCCGCGATGCCCGGTTTTATGACATCAAGACCGGCCGCCGGATGGGCAAGGAGCAGGACCAGATATCACAGGACGTGATCGACGCCATTTTGGACAAGATTACGACCGGTGGATATCAGAGTCTGAGCGAGGATGAAAAACGGATCTTGAACGAAGCAAGCAAAAGGATGAATTGAATGGAAATTCCGGTTCTGAATAATACCACCGCTCCCCCGCAACACGACACGTACCGCGTGGGGGTACGGAGACGCACACGGCAGGTTTCGATCGGTGACGTGAAGGTCGGAGGCGGGGCCCCCATCTCGGTTCAGACAATGACAAAATCGAAGACCTCCGATGTTGATGCGACAATCGCTCAGATCGAACGGGCCGCGGAATCGGGATGCGATATCGTCCGGGTGACGGTGAACGACAAGGAGGCGGCGCTTGCAATGTCCGATATTGTCCGCCGCTCCCCGCTTCCGGTCGTCGCGGATATTCATTTCAACCATGTTTTCGCGCTGAAGTCGATCGAGGCTGGTGTCGCCAAGGTCAGAATCAACCCGGGGAATATCGGGACCCGCGAACGGATTCATCAGGTTCTGCGTGCTGCGCAGGAACGGGAAATCCCGATCAGGATCGGAGTGAACTCCGGCTCCCTGGAAGAAGATATCCTGAACAAACATGGGTATCCGACGGCGGAAGCACTGTATGAAAGCGCCATGCGCCATGTCGGCCTCTGTGAGGATTTCGGCTTTCGAGACGTTATCGTCTCGGTGAAATCCACCGATGTCCGGTTGATGATCGAAGCATACCGCCTCGTCGCGGAACGGACAGATATCCCCCTGCACCTTGGGGTTACAGAGGCAGGCACTGCTAAGATCGGAACGATCAAATCCGCTGTCGGCATCGGTACGCTGCTGGCTGAAGGGATCGGAGATACGATCCGTGTTTCCCTGACCGATGAGCCTTGGAAGGAAGTGGAGGTCGGCAAGGAGATTCTCCGGTCTCTGAGTCTGGCATCACGGAATGTCGAGCTGATTGCCTGTCCCACCTGCGGGAGGCTCGAGGTCGATCTCTTCGCCATCATGGCGGAACTGGAGAAACGGCTGGAAGGGGTGAAGAAACCGGTGAAGATCGCCGTCCTCGGGTGTGTGGTCAACGGCCCCGGGGAAGCGAGCGAAGCTGATATCGGGATCGCGGCAGGGAAGGGTGTCGGCATACTGTACCGAAAGGGCGAAGTGATCCGGCGGGTGCAGGAATCGGAGATCGTTGATGTGATTGTCGAAGAAGTGCACAAATTCCAGCCTGAAGAATAGAACCAGTTCCGGCGTTTTTCATCCATTCTCTTAACCTCTCTGGTTGTCTCTTGAACATTTTCTTTATCGGTGATATTGTCGGGAAGCCGGGTCTCGAGCTGGCGCTTTCCCTTATTCCAAACTACGTTCGGAAGTTTGAAGTTGATCTCCTGATCGTCAACGGCGAGAACACCACGGACGGGAAAGGGATCTCCGCCGATGATGCGAAGAAGGTATTCGACGCCGGGGCCCATGTCATCACAACCGGGAACCATGTCTGGGACCGGTGGGACAGCAGGAAGGTGATGAAGGCGGACCGGCGGATCCTCCGCCCGCTCAACTATCCCCGGGAAAACGGTGGAAACGGTTTTATCGTTGTCGATCTGGGAGAAAAGGGGAAAGTCGGTGTCGTGAACGCCCAGGGCAGGGTCTACATGCAGGCGATTGACGATCCGTTCAAGGGAGTCGACCGGGTGATTGCGAAGATCCGTGAGGAGACGAAGGTGGTGGTGGTGGACTTCCACGCCGATGCGACGGCTGAGAAGATGTGCATGGGGTGGTATCTTGATGGGAAGGTGACAGCTGTTCTCGGAACCCATACCCATACGCCGACGGCGGACGCCCGCATTCTCCCGAGGGGTACAGCCTTTCAGAGCGATGTCGGAATGACCGGACCGTATGACTCGGTCCTCGGCATGCAGAAGGAACAGGCGCTCCGCAGGATCCTCCTGGCAACTCCTCACAAGTATGAAGTCGCAACGCACGACGTGAGACTGTGTGCCGCGTTCGTGAAGGCAGATCCCTCAACAGGCCGTGCTCTGAAAATGGAGAGCATCATATTTCCTGCGTTTGGTTAAGCATCGGGGTACCACATTCCTATGAGCGCCCTGATCATCGACGGTAAGCGGATTGCGGGTGAGATCCGTGCGGAGGTGAAGCAGGCAACGGACCTCCTCCGGTCAGACGCGGGGATAGTCCCCGGACTCGCATTCATCCTTGTCGGCGAGGATCCGGCCTCCCGGGTCTATGTCCGGTCGAAGGGAAAAGCGTGCGATGAACTCGGCTTCCACTCTGTAACCGAGCAGCTGCCCGCGGAGACCAGCCAGCAGGATCTGCTCACGCTGATTCACCGCTTGAATGCAGATCCCCGGATCCACGGGATTCTGGTTCAGCTTCCTCTCCCTCCTCACATCGATGCTCAAACTATTCTTGAAGCGATCGACTACAGAAAAGATGTCGACGGCTTTCACCCTCAGAACGTCGGCCGGCTGGTAATCGGGCTTCCATGCCTCAAACCGTGTACCCCGTCCGGTGTCGTGGAGCTGCTGGTCCGGAGCGGATACGATCCGTCCGGCAAACATGTCGTTGTGGTCGGTCGGAGCAATATTGTCGGCAAACCGGTTATGAACATGCTGCTTCAAAAACAGGCCGGCGCCAATGCTGTGGTGACGATCGCCCATACCGGTGCGGGAGATATAGCGCACTATACCCGTCAGGCCGATATTGTCGTTGCTGCGATCGGAAAGCCGGAAGCGATCGACGGATCGATGCTCAGAGAGGGATCTATTGTCATTGATGTCGGCATCAATCGTATCCCTGACGAGTCATCATCTCGGGGATACCGTCTGGTCGGGGATGTCGAATTCAATTCCGCATCGAAACGGGCAGCTGCGATTACCCCCGTTCCGGGCGGAGTCGGCCCGATGACGATAGCAATGCTGATGAAGAACACCCTTCAGGCCGCTTCCTCGCTCCGGTGAGAAACCTCCGTATGTTGCTTATCATTCCG
>JAOUDE010000129.1 GCA_029859455.1 Ignavibacteria bacterium
GGTGAAGCAGTATTTGCGTGTTGTCAGGGAACCGGCATAGCAGCGACACAACCAAAGGAGGGCATATGGGGCGGCCTGTCGTTCACTGGGAACTCTGGTCGGGTGAACCGGAGAAGATATCTGATTTTTACAGGAAGGTATTTGACTGGGAGATCCGGCATTTACCGGATCTGAACTACCGGATGGTCGAAACCGGCGGAGAGGGAGGGATCAACGGCGGGATCATGACACCTCAGAAGGGACCGTGGCCGGGGAACCTTGCCCTTTATGTCGACGTCGATGATCTGGACAAATATGCGGGGAAGATCCGGGAGGCGGGAGGGAAGATCGTCGTGGACAAGATGGATGTTCCGGGCGTCGGCCAGTTGGCCCTCTTCGAAGACCCTGACGGGAGGGTCCTCGGAATGTGGAAGAAGAAGGAATAAGGGACGGAATGTCACGTGTGGTCCGCTGGTTCCTGCCGATCCTGTTGGTGGCTCTCCTGCCGTTTCAGGCATCACTGACAAGCGCTCCCCAGGAGTCCCGCAACCCGTTTCTGGTGGTCCTTGGAATCGCGCAGGACGGGGGTGTTCCTCAGGCCGGAACCAGAGCAGACCAGATCGACACTACTCTCAGGCGCCTGGTCGTTTGTCTTGCCCTGATCGATCCGGAATCGGGGGAGCGATGGCTCTTTGAAGCAACCCCGGATTTCCGCGAACAATTGCGCCGCCTCGATCAGATTGCGCCCGATGAATCAGTTCCCGGACTCGACGGAATCTTCCTCACGCATGCCCACATGGGCCATTATGCCGGCCTTCTGTTCCTGGGGCATGAGTCGATGGGTGCGGTCGGAGTTCCTGTCTACGCCATGGGGGGAATGCACGATTTTCTGAAGTCGTCCGGACCATGGGAGCAGCTCGTCAGATACAGGAATATTGTGCTGCGTGACCTTACCCCGGGATATCCCGTCCGCCTCAACAACCGGTTGCAGGTCACTCCGATTCCTGTGCCTCACCGCCAGGAATATTCTGAAGTCGTGGGCTTCCGTATCGATGGACCAGACAGGTCAGCGTTGTTCATCCCGGATATTGACAGCTGGGATGATTGGGACCGGGACGGAACGAGGGTGGAGGACCTGATCGAAGGTGTTGATCTGGCATATCTCGACGGAACTTTCTATCATGACGGCGAGCTCCCGGGGCGGGACATGAAGACGTTTCCACATCCGTTTATCACGACCTCGATGGACCGGTTTGGCCGGCTCGACTCCGTTGAACGGGAGAAGATCCGGTTTATTCATCTGAATCACTCGAATCCTGCTTTGCGGTCAGACAGCCCCGAGTACCGCAGTGTGCAATTGAACGGTTTCCGGGTTGCGGAGGAAGGAGAGCGCGTCGGTCTGTGACGATCAGGTTGAAACGTGTCTATGCGGCGCCGTCACCGTCCGATGGCCGGCGCATTCTGGTCGATCGTCTCTGGCCGCGCGGAATGACCAGGGAGAACGCCGGAATTCATTTCTGGGCGAAGGCGATTGCTCCATCTGATCAGCTGAGGATGTGGTACCGGCATGATCCGGAGAAATGGGACGAGTTCCGTTCCCGCTATTTTGCAGAGCTGAAGAAGAATCCGGATGGTGTGGCCGAGCTCATTCGTGAGATCGGTGGGAGGACGACAACCTTTGTCTTCAGCTCGAAGGAAGAAGTGCTGAACAATGCGGCAGCTCTGAAGGAATTCGTCAGCAGGTAAGAATCTCACAACAAAAGGAGACCCCCCCATGATAGGAATCATGTCACTCTGGGCGCCGATACTTCTCTCCGCAGTGCTTGTGTTTCTCGTCAGCTCCATCATTCACATGGTGCTGAAGTATCACGCGAATGATTTCAGCCGGATTCCTGACGAGGACAAGGTGATGGATGCCCTCCGTCCGTTCAAGATACCTCCGGGTGATTATGTGATGCCGCGGGCTGGGAGCATGGAGGCGATGAAATCGCCGGAATTCAAGGCAAAGGCGGACAAGGGACCGGTTGCGTTCATTACGGTACTCGAGAACGGGATTCAGGGGATGGGGTCGAGCCTCCTGATGTGGTTTCTGTATTCCGTTCTGATCGGCATCCTTGTGGCATACGCCGCCGGTCGTTTCCTGTCGCCAGGTGAACATTACCTTACCGTCTTTCGGCTTGCGGGAACTGTTGCCTTTGCCGGTTATTCCCTTGCCCTCCTGCAGAACTCGATCTGGTACAAAAGGAACTGGGGTGCAACGCTGAAATCAGTGTTCGACGGTCTGTTGTACGCTCTGGTGACCGCAGGGGCATTCGGCTGGTTGTGGCCGGCAGTGTAGCTGAGAGGAGAAACAGGAGAGCTGTCAGAAGTCAGTTGACAGGAGTCAGTTATTCAGAGCTGCAATGACCCCAAAGGGGTCAGATATCCAAGATGAGGGCGAAGCACTTACCAACAAAGATATCTCCCATTCGCAGTCCTGCAGGCCTACGGCCTCGTAGAGGGGCGGGATAGACAATCGGAGAATGAAGAAAGAATGAAGAAGTGACAACTTACCACGAGTCGACTATCCGACCAATCGACCGCTTGACGCCGGGATCGGACCAATGACTCTTATTGTCGTCGCGCTGATCTATGCTGCCATTCTTGCGATCCTTATGGCGGTTCGCAGAGTCAGCGGCCAGGCGGGAGTGGGTCGCGACCGGGCGGTACCGTCGGTCCGGCGGATTCTCATTATCGGAGCGACGGGTGGAACCGGACAACAGCTTGTGGCGCAGGCGCTGGGGCGGGGATACGACGTCACCGCATTTGCCCGCGATCCCGCGAAGCTCGGGACGACGGATCCTCGGTTGAAGGTCATGAAGGGAGATGTGCTCGACGTTGAATCTCTTTCCCGTGCGATGAAGGGTCAGGACGCGGTTGTCTCCGCCCTCGGCCATCGTAGGTTTTATTCCACTGGTCAGGTTCTGTCACGGGGTACAGCGAACATCATCAGGGCAATGGAAGTGGATGGAGTGCGTCGCCTGATCTGTGAGACGTCGCTGGGACTCGGCAGCAGTGTCGGCCGGATGGGGCTCTATTATACACTGTTTGTTGTTCCTTTCATCCTTCCTCTCTATTTCTGGGATAAGACGAAACAGGAACAGCGGATCGCAGAGAGCAATCTCGATTGGGTCATCGTCCGGCCCGGTCGCCTGACTGGCGGAGCCCGACGTGGCGAGGTCAGACATGGAAACCGCGTGGGCAATATTCTGATCACACCCCGAATCTCCCGTGCTGACACAGCTGGTTTCATGCTGGACCAGTTGGGGAGCAACCAATACCTGAATGATACTCCCGGCGTCGTCTGGTAACGTGAGCAGTTGAAAGAACGGAGAGAATGAATGTCAATACGACCTGTCAGACATCAGACACAATCCGAACCTGCCATTGAAGGTGCAGGCGTCCGCCTGCGAAGGGCATTCGGTTTCGGCAAGACCGATGAATTCGACCCGTTCCTTCTGCTGGATGACTTCAGAAACGAGAACCCGGTCGATTATTTCGCCGGTTTCCCCTGGCACCCCCATCGCGGGATTGAAACGATCACCTACGTTCTTGCCGGAAGTGTTGCCCACGGCGACAGTCTCGGGAACAGCGGAACGCTCGGCGCAGGCGACGTCCAGTGGATGACCGCGGGAAGCGGTATTCTCCATCAGGAGATGCCCCAGGGTGATGCGCGCGGCAGGATGCACGGGTTTCAGCTCTGGGCCAATCTCCCGCGGTCACTCAAGATGACTGCTCCCCGGTACCAGGATGTTCCGTCGGCCGAAATCCCTGAAGTGACCGAAGATGACGGAACAAAGGTCCGGATCATCTGCGGCGAATTCTGGGGAAAGAAAGGGCCGGTTGACGGCATTGCGACCGATCCGAGATACCTGGATGTGTTCGTTCCCCCCGGAGTCAGCCGCACCCTTCCGGTCGAAACAGACCGTCATGCCTTCGCGTATGTCTTCGAGGGAGAGGGAAGCTTCAGGGATGCATCGGACCCGCGTCCGGTAGCCACAGAACGGATCGGGTCTGACAGGGATGCTGATGTCGACCTCACGGGAAACCGATCACTTGTGCTGTTCGGGAATGGTGATGAAGTCGCGATCCGTGCCGGGGACGAGGGTATCCGTTTTCTTCTTGTTTCGGGCAGACCGCTCAAAGAGCCTGTCGCCTGGCAGGGCCCTATCGTGATGAATACACGAGAAGAACTCGCCCAGGCGTATGCGGAACTGCGGGATGGAAGCTTTATCAGGGGTTAATCGTGAGAATTTGATCATTTGATCATTTCGTGATTTGATGATTTTGCCGGGATAATCTCCCAATGATCAATTGATCAAATGACAAAATTTCTTTGCTTTTCCCTCCTCCTCTCTTTATACTTTAGTACCACCATCGCTTAATTCCTCGATATTCAGACGGGCCGGAGGGAAGTCGGGCTTTTGATGACACGGTATCTCTTTCCCCTTCTTATTCTCCTCATCCTGAATCCTGCGGATAGTGTCGGTCAGTTTTTCTACTTCGGCCGGAACAAGGTGAAGTACACTGACTTCGAATGGCACGTCCTTCGGACGGAGCATTTCGATATCTATTATTACGCAGAGATGGGGGACCTCGCTGAGCGCGGAGCGTTTTTTGCCGAGGAAGCGTACAACGACCTCGTCGTCAAGTTCAATCACACCCTCAATCACCGCGTTCCTCTGATCTTCTATTCCTCACATCTTCATTTTCAGCAGACGAACACGACCGGGGGATTCATCCCGGAAGGAGTCGGCGGTTTCTTCGAGTTTCTGAAGGGCCGGGTGGTCATTCCGTCCGACGGCTCATCGGCGGATTTCCGTCACGTGATCAGACATGAGCTGGTCCATGTGCTGATGCACAGCAAGATCGGCCGGGTCCTGGTTGATCACCGCAAGCCGCAGGACCGGTTCCCGCCGCTCTGGTTTACGGAAGGGATCGCGGAATACTGGTCTACCGAATGGGACATTCAGGCGGAGATGGTACTGCGTGATGCCGTTCTGAGTGATATCATTGTCGGACTCGATGACATGGACAGGATCTACGGATCGTTCCTGATGTACAAGGAGGGACAGGCAGCCCTCGAGTACATTGCCGATACATACGGGGAAGAGAAACTCCTCCTCCTGCTTGAGAATTTCTGGAAGGCGGGTTCGTTCAGCGATGTCCTCAAGCTGACAATCGGGAAGAATTTCAAGGAGTTCGATGAGGAGTGGTTGTATGCGCTGAAGAAGAGGTATTATCCTTTGCTTGCTGATCACGATACACCAAGTTATGTGACCTGGAAGATCACGACCGAGGGATTCAATTCAAAGCCGGTCGTCTTCGAACCGGACTCGACGAAAAAGGAAGTGTTTTTTATCGGCAACCGGACCGGGTACACAGGGATTTACAAGAAAGACATGGAGGCCGCTGATCCGTCACGGAGCGAGAAACTGGTGGTCGAAGGCGAGCAGTCGGATGAATTCGAAGCGTTCCATCCGTTCCGGAGCAGGATCGATGTCTCAGGTGATGGTCTCCTGGCATTCGTGACCAAGAGCGGCGAACATGATGTACTCCACTTCTACGACGTTCTGGACGACCGGCTGGCCGAGACAGTCAGGTTTGACGACCTCGTGAGTATCGGATCTGTGTCATGGTCGCCTGACAATGGGCAGATCGCTTTTTCTTCGATCGACAGGTCGGGGAACAACGATCTTTATGTGTACCGGCCCGGGACCCGGGAACTGCTTCGGTTGACCAATGATTACTATGACGACAGAGATCCGGCATGGTCGCCGGACGGAACGACGATCGCGTTCAGCTCGGACAGAACGCCGAGCGGACTGCAGGGGGTCCATAACCTCTTTCTCTACGATGTGCAGACCGGGCTGATTGAATATCTTACTTATGGGGAGGTGAGCAGTCTTTCCCCGGCGTGGTCGGAGGATGGCTCGATGCTCGCCTTTACGTCCGATGCAGGAGGAGCCCAGAATATCTGGGTCATGGACCCGGAGGCCCGGTTTCCGGGCAACAAGCGTTCCATGACCCGGATAACGAACTTTACGACTGCGGCGTTCGATCCGGCATGGACGAAGAGCGGAGATCTTGTATTCTCAACGTTCGAAGCGTTCAGTTTTCAACTGCGGATGATCGAGGACGTCGCTGCAATCCGGGATTCATCGACATCGATCCTGATGGTAGATCTTCTGCAAAAGGAAAAGCCGTGGGAGGCTCAGCGGATTACGGGGGTCACGGAGGTGCAGACGTTCCGGTACGAGGGTGACTACAGCCTCGATTTCGCGCAGAGTGCGATCTCGACAGACCCGGTGTTTGGGACCGTTGGCGGCGCCGCCGTCGCACTCAGCGACCTGCTGGGCAATGACCGCTACTATTTTCTTCTGTACAACACGGCACAGTCACAGGATGAGATTCTCTCGAGTTTCAACTTTGCCATTTCTCGTGTTTCCCTGGGGCAGCGGGTGAGCCACGCCTACGGCGTGTACCGGTTCTCCGGCCGCCGGTATGATATTACCGACGAGGATGAGTTCTTCTATGAACGTGCGTACGGAGGTTACTTCTCGCTCAGTTATCCGATCTCGAGGTTCGATCGGATCGAATCGACTGTCAGCCTTACCAATTCGAACAAAGAGGTTGAGGGAACCTTCGAGATCAGAAAAGCGCTCCTGATCTCCAACTCGATCTCAGTTGTCCATGACAACTCGCTGTGGGGTCCGAGCGGTCCGATCGATGGCAACCGGTTTGCCCTGACGCTCGCCTACACGTCCGATATTCAGTACTCGAACGTCAACTACTACAGCATCATCGGTGATTACCGGAATTACCTGCGCCTCGGTCAGCGGAGCGCCCTTGCCTCACGGTTCTGGGTCTTCTACAATGACGGAAGGGAGTCCAGGAGATTTTTCATGGGCGGAAGCTGGGATCTGCGCGGTTACCGGCGCTGGAGCATCCGGGGTCAGAAACTCTGGCTGATGAGTCACGAACTTCGGTTCCCTTTTATTGATCAGTTTGCCGTCCGCTTCCCGTTTGGAGGTCTCAGCTTCTGGTCCATTCGCGGTGCTCTCTTCGTGGACGCCGGCGGGGCATGGGATACGGTGTACAAAGAGACGCACGGCAGTATT
>JAOUDE010000003.1 GCA_029859455.1 Ignavibacteria bacterium
AACGATGGTCGGGCGGCTGGAGAAATCCGGGCATTTCTTTTTCGTCGTTCCTGATGATGACAGGATGCGACGCGATGTGTATGTCCCGAGGGAGGAGGCCGAGCGTGCATCGACAGGGGACAAGGTTGTGGTGCGTCTTGCCCCGTGGACCGATCCGCATCTGAATCCTGAAGGGTCGATCATCGAAAACCTGGGGCCTTCAGGCAACGCCCACGCTGAGGTGCTGAGCGTTGCCAGGACATTCGGACTGCCGGAAGCGTTTCCGGATGCCGTCGAAGCCGAGGCCGCGCGGTTCCCGGAACAACCAACCAGGGCTGAGCTGGCGTCACGGCTCGACATGCGATCCATCACCTGTTTCACGATCGATCCCGTGGACGCACAGGACTTCGATGACGCGCTGTCGATCGAGCGATTGAAGAACGGACATCTGCGGCTCGGGGTCCATATCGCGGATGTCAGCCATTTCGTCCGGCAGGGAAGCGGGCTCGACCGTGAGGCATACGAGCGGGGAACCAGCGTTTACATGGTGAACGAGGTTGTCCCGATGCTTCCCGAGCGGCTTTCCAACGATTTGTGCAGTCTCCGTCCGGACGTCGACCGCCTCACCTTCAGCGTCATGATGGAGTTGAATGAGCATGG
This sequence comes from Ignavibacteria bacterium, assembly GCA_029859455.1. Taxonomy (GTDB): domain Bacteria; phylum Bacteroidota; class Ignavibacteria; order UBA10030; family UBA6906; genus JAOUDE01. The sequence continues at coordinate 640 of JAOUDE010000003.1, forward strand.
TACGGTTGGCTCGTATGAGATCCGGAAGAGCATCATCCATAGTGCCAAGAGGTTTACATACGAAGAGGCGGAAGAAGTTCTGAAGACCGGGAACGGACCGTACCGTGATGAACTCCAACTGCTTCAGAAACTCGCAAAGGCTCTGTACCGGAAGCGGCGGGCGAAAGGTAGTCTCGATTTTGATACACCGGAGGTCAAGTTTCATTTTGATGCCGGCGGCCTTCCCGACAAGATCCTGAAGAAAGAGCGACTGGAGTCGAACCGGCTTGTGGAGGAGTGCATGCTCCTTGCAAACGTCACCGTCGCCAGGCACATCGGGGCGGGTCAGAAAGATGGGGTCGTCCGGCCGTTCGTGTACCGTATTCATGACTCACCCGATCCCGACCGGATCAAGGATCTGTCCAATTTCGTCAAACAGTTCGGGTATTCGCTCGATGTCAAATCTGGCGTTCCGACCAGGGCACTCCAGGGTCTTCTTGACCAGGTCCGCGGATCTGAGGTGGAAACACTGATCAATAAAGTGGCGCTCCGTTCGATGGCGAAGGCAATCTATTCCCCGGACAGCTACGGTCATTACGGACTTGGCTTCCGGCATTACACGCATTTCACCTCACCGATCAGGCGGTATCCCGACCTGATCGTGCATCGGCTTCTTGAGGAGTATGAAAAGCCGGTGAGCAATGAACGGCTGGACGGGCTGAAGGAGATCACCGCCGCCACTGCAGCGAAAGCCTCCATGCGGGAGCGTGTTGCGGTTGAAGCCGAGCGGGCTTCGGTGAAAGTGATGCAGGTGGAATATATGAAACGGCATATCGGCGATGTCCTCGACGGAGTGATCGGCGGGGTCGCTGACTTCGGGATCTTTGTTGAGGTGAATGATCTTCAGATCGAGGGGCTGGTCCGGGTCCGGGACCTTTCGGATGATTATTACATGTTCGATGAGCGACAGTACGCCCTGAAAGGGCGATCGAACGGCCGGATATTCCGGCTGGGAGACAGGGTGAAAGTCCGGGTGATTTCAGTCAATGACCGGGAACAGCAGATCGATATGCTGATTGTGCCGTGATCATCCGGTCCCTCAGGAACTTTGCATTTCGCGGTGGAGTTTCTTATTATTGGGAAGGAATGAAAGAGTACCTGTGGGGATATGGTATGGGAAGGATACACGTGATGAAAGCCGGTACGGTGAAGGTCCTGATTGGGGTGGTCCTGCTCCTCGGGGTGACAGCCCCGGATCTCTTCGGGCAGAGTTTCGGGAAAAACAAGGTCCAATATGACCGGTTTTCCTGGTCTTTCATTCAGACCGATCATTTCGACATCTACTTCAGTGAAGAGGGTGAGTACCTGGCCCTTTTCACCGCCGCCGCCGCGGAATCCGCCTATACGCAGATCAGCGAGCTGTTCCGCTACCGCCTCGTCAACCGCGTTCCACTGATTATCTACAACTCCCACAACGATTTCCAGCAGACCAACGTCATCAGTTCCTATCTTGAGGAAGGGATCGGCGGCGTCACAGAATTGTTCAAGAACCGTGTCGTAGTTCCATACGAGGGTGATTACCGCAAGTTCCGCCATGTCATTCACCATGAACTGGTGCACGCGGTCATCAACGACATGTTTTATGGCGGCTCGATCCAGTCGATCATTTCCAACAACATTACCCTCCAGCTTCCTCTCTGGTTCAACGAAGGGCTTGCCGAATATGCCGCTCTGGAATGGGACAGCAACTCCGATATGTTCCTCCGGGACGCGACCGTTCACGAATACCTGCCGGAGATTCGGAATCTTTACGGCTACTTCGCCTACAGAGGCGGGCAATCGGTCTGGTATTACATCGCCCGGAAATACGGAAAAGAAAAGATCGGCGAGATTCTCAACAGGGTAAAGAGCACGAGGAACGTTGATCATGGATTTCGCAGCTCCATCGGACTCGATGTAAAGGAGCTCTCCAAGCGATGGCAGAAGGACCAGCGTGTGATCTACTGGCCCGATATTGCCAAAATGGATGAACCGACGGAATTTGCAAGACGGCTGACCGACCATGAAGAGGAGGGAGGGTTCTACAATACCAGCCCATCGATCTCTCCGCAGGGAGACCGGGTTGCATTCATTTCGAACAGGGATGATTATTTCGGCCTGTTTGTGATGAGCACGCTCGACGTCGACAGGGTTGACAAGATTGCCGACGGTCAGACGACCCCGGATTTCGAAGAATTGCATCTCCTTACACCGGGGATCTCGTGGTCTCCTGACGGCGAACGGATAGCGGTGGCGACCAAAGCGGGCGATCAGGATGCCATCATGATCCTGGATGTCGATGGTGGTGAACAGGAGAAGCTGACGTTCGGACTTGACGGCATTTTCTCCGTTGACTGGTCACGCACAGGAGAGATGCTTGCGTTCGTTGGTATCGATCGTCATCAGTCGGACATTTACACGTATGATTTCACAACCAAAGAACTGAAGAACCTCACTGACGATATCTTCAGCGATTCCGACCCGGTCTGGTCTCCGGACGGAACCACGATCTATTTTTCGTCGGATCGGGCTGCTCAGCAGGCGAGACCTGATGGCGCGCCGTGGGCTTACGACTACAGTCAGGTCGACCTCTTTTCCATCGATACAGGATCCCGGGAGATCGTCCGGCTCACATTTCTTCCCGCAAGCGATGAGACTTCTCCGGTGGTGTCACCTGATGGTTCCACCCTCCTGTTCGTTTCTGACATGAACGGAATCAACAATATCCACAGGCTGGATCTGGCTTCACTTCTGACCCGTCCCGTCACCAATTCTCTCAGCGGCGTCTACCAGCTCTCGATTTCACGCGATGGAGGGAAGCTGGTGTTTTCTTCCCTGCATAACTCCGGCTTCGACCTCTTTCTGATGCGGAGTCCTCTCGAACGCGAGCATGACAAACCGGTTCTCGAAATGACGGAGTTATCCAGGATCAGGGCAGGGGAAATATCCGCGGAATCCGGCGGGCTTTCGGGAACCAACAAAGCGCCGGCCGATACGACCGGACTCTACGGCGATGATGTTGACATTGATTTTTCGAATTATGTGTTTCGCCGGGACAAGGACGAATCTTCCCGGGATACGACCGGGGCCACCGGAACAACGGTTGACGGAAATGTGGACGAACAGGGAAATTATATCGTCAACAAGTACAAGCTGAATTTCTCTCCTGATATCATCTACGGCAATGCCGGGTTCGACACCTTCTATGGTGTGATGGGTTCGACGGTGATGGCGTTCAGCGATCTCCTGGGAGACCATCAGATTGTGTTCGTGACAAACCTGAATTTTGATCTGAAGAACAGTGACTATGGACTCCAGTATCTGTACCTTCGGGAGCGCACGGATGTCGGTATCGCCGCGTTTCACAGCGCTCGGTTTGCGGTGATCAACGATCTCTATGGAGGGAGCTTTTATCGATTCAGGACATACGGCGTGAACCTCGCCGCCTCATACCCGATTGACCGGTTCGACCGGCTCGAGTTCGGGGGAACCTGGTACAACATCTCCCGTGAAAACCTGGACGTGCTTGCGGATCCGATTCAGGAAAAACTTGTGTTCGTTCCAAGTGTCGGATTCACGCATGATACATCCCTGTGGGGCTTTATCTCGCCGGTCAACGGTACGCGGTACAGTATCAGTGTCTTCGGAACCCCTCAGCTCGGTGCCGATGGCCTGAGCTTTGTAAACGTTGTCGGAGATTATCGGACCTATTTGCGTCTCGGCAACAACTATTCAATCGGCTTCAGGCTGGCCGGGGGGGCGAGTTTCGGCCGCGACCCTCAGAAATTCATCATTGGCGGAGTTGACAACTGGATCAATCGGTCGTTCGAAGGAGGCTTCATACCGCTCGACAGCGCTGAAGATTTCATATTCCTCCAGATTGGTACACCACTGCGCGGACACAACTACAATGCCGCCATTGGCTCCCGCTATGCAATGATGAATTTTGAACTCCGGTATCCGTTGTTTGCGTTCCTCCAGGCCGGACCGCTTCCGATCGGTCTTCAAAGCCTCGGAGGGGTGATGTTTTTTGATGCTGGATCGGCATGGAACGCGAATCATAAGTATCAGCCCTTCGTGCGAAACGATGCCGGAACGCTGGTATCCAAAGACCTCCTGATGGGCATGGGAACAGGAGCCCGTATCTTCTTTCTCGCATTCCTTATCAAGTTTGATGTCGCCTGGTCGTGGAATCTCGACAAATTCTCGAAACCGAAATACTACTTCTCTCTCGGCGCTGATTTCTAACCGGTTCGTCCGCAGACTGACGGAACGCCTCTTTCTGCCCGTGAAGGGCATTCTTGCCCCCGGACTCGAAATCCGGGACAACACGCGTTTTTGATTCTGGCTGTTTTTCTCTATATTTGCCCTCGCTCTATGAAGCATCTCATGACAAAACCCCTGCTCTTCCTTGTTCCTCTGGTTGTCCTTTCTTCCGGCTGCATTCAACAGATCGCCGTTTCCACCGTTGCCGATATTGTGCATGACGGTTTTGGCGGGATTATGGAGGAAAGCGACCTTGAGTTCGCGGGACAGGCCCTTCCCGGGAATCTCAAGCTGCTCGAGGTCATGCTCAAATCGGATCCGGAAAATACCCGGATCCTGCTCCTCCTGAGCGAGGGATACAGCAGTTATTCACTCGGTTTCGTGGAAGATCATGACCACGCGCGGGCACGTGCCTTCTATCTGCGGGCGAGCGGCTACGGTCTCCGGGCGGTGAAACAGAATGATGCACTGGCCGCTGCCATGGCCGGACCTGCCGACAGCCTCAGAAGGGTCCTTCAGGAATCCGGAAAGGACCACATCGCAGCGCTTTTTTGGACAGCCTTCGGCCTCGGAAGTTACATGAATCTCTCACTCTCCGATCCGGATGCACTGGCCGAACTTCCACGGGTTGAAGCGATCATGGAATATGTCGCGAAGGAGGATTCTGCATTCTACCACGGTGGAGCGGACATTTTTCTGGGGACCCTGTACGGCAGCCGACCGAGAATGCTCGGCGGGGACACCGATCGTGCCCGGGGTCACTTTGAGCGTGCGATGCGGATCAACGGAGGAACTTTCCTTCTTACATATGTGTACTATGCACGGTCAGTCGCTCTTCAGACACTCAATGAAGCGCTGTTTGATGAGTTACTCCTGAAAGTCGACAATACGTCTGTGGATGTCAGGCCTGAGATCCGTCTGCCGAATGCGATCGCCAAGGAAAAGGCACGGGCTCTGCGGGCATTCAAGGCCGACTATTTCTGACAAGGATAGATGATGTTATGAATGGAGGAAGCGGATTGGTGAAGCGATCAGGGATTATTCTCGGCAGCATCTGTTTGATGCTGTGTTCAGCATGGGGACTCGTGTCACCGGCTGTGGCACAGGACCATACCATCAAGTTTGCCACGATTGCTCCTGACGGAAGCACATGGATGAACGTGATGCGTGCCTACGACGAGGCGATAAGAAAAGAGAGTGGCGGGAGGCTCGGTTTCAAGATCTACCCCGGCGGTGTTCAGGGAGAAGACAAGGATGTGATCAAGAAGATCCGGATCGGCCAGATCCACAGCGCGGGATTTACCGGAGTGGGACTCGGTGAGATCGCTCCGAAGGTGCGCATTCTGGACTCCCCCTTTCTTTGCCGGAATTATGCCGAAGTCGATCACCTGTATGAGAACCTGCAGGGGGAATTCGAGCAGGCATTTCTTGATGGAGGTTTCGTTCTCCTCGGCTGGGCCGAAGTCGGGTTCGTGTATGTGTTCTCCAACACGCCGGTCCGAACGGTTTCTGATATGAGTGGCGTCAAGATGTGGATGTGGGAAGGGGACCCGGTGGCAGAAGCGACCTTCAAGACGTTCGGGATCAACCCTATTCCCCTGTCGGTCGTTGACGTGCTCACCTCGCTGCAAACCGGACTCATCAATGGCGCATATGTTTCCCCCTATGCCGCTGTCGCCCTCCAGTGGAATACGAGGGTCAGGTACATGATGGGCGTACCGCTGGCGGATGCCTGCGGGGCCGTTGTCATCTCGCGAAAGAAATTCGATTCGATCCCTCCGGATCTTCGGGAAATCCTCCTCCGGAACGGAAAAACATTTCTTCGTGAATTGACTCTGAAGAGCAGGGCCGAGAACAAGGCGGCGATCGAGACCCTGAAGAAGAACGGAATTCAGGTTGTCGAGGTCAGCTCCGAGAAAACGGTGACTGAATATAACCGGCTTGGCAGGGAAACACGGCAAGCGCTGGTCGGAAAGCTGTACGATGAGGAGTTTCTGAGCAGAGTGGAAGGACAGCTCAAGACGTTCCGGGCTGGAACCGCCGGTTCAAAATGAAGACGCTGACGGCGATCGAGAACGGGCTGGTCAAGGCGGAGACGTTCTTCCTGGTTCTCTTCCTGTCGGTGATGATCCTGCTGGCGTTCGCTCAGGTCATTCTCAGAAATGTGTTCGGCACCGGGATCCTGTGGGCTGACACGGTCGTCCGGCACCTGGTCCTCTGGGTCGGTTTTGCGGGCGCCGCCATTGCGGCCGGCAGTGAGCGCCACATCGCAATCGACGCCCTCACCAAGTTTCTTCCTGCACGGACGCGGCATTTCGCCCGCGTTCTTACGAACATCTTTGCACTGCTCGTTTGTCTCCTTCTGGCAGATGCCGCCTACACTCTTCTTCTGGATGAACTGCATTACGGGGGGACGATGGTGCTGGAGATACCTTCCTGGGTCGGGGTAGCAATACTCGCGCCCGGGTACCTGCTGATGGCATTCCATTTTTTCGTGAAATCGATACAGAGCTTCATGCTTGCCACAGGTCGGGCAGAGGAGCCCGGGACCGCGTGATTTTCCTGAGCCTGTTAGAGCCAGCGGGCCGGTAGCGATGGAAACCTTCCTGATCGGGCTGGGGGTTCTCCTGCTGGCACTGCTCGGTGCGCCGCTGTTCTCTATTATCGGCGCGATCGCGGTGTTCAGCTTCCATGCCGCGGAGATTGATTCATCGGCCGTCATGGTTGAGTTATACCGGATAGCGACCAATCCGACCCTCCTCGCCATCCCTTTGTTCACGTTCGCCGGCTATGTCCTTGCCGAGAGCAAAACCTCCGTCCGTCTCGTGAATCTCTCCCGTGCCTTGTTTGGCTGGATCCCGGGGGGACTCGCCGTCGTGGTGCTGCTTACCTGCGCAGTCTTCACGGCCTTCACGGGAGCGTCAGGAGTGACCATTGTGGCACTGGGGGGATTGCTCTACCCGATTCTGACGAAAGAAAGATATCCGGAGCGTTTTTCTCTTGGATTGATCACGACTTCAGGAAGCCTGGGACTCCTCTTTCCTCCCAGTCTGCCCCTCATTCTCTACGCCCTCGTCGCAAAACTAAGCATCGACAAACTGTTTGTTGCCGGTATCATGCCCGGGATTCTGCTCGTGGGGATTCTCGGGATTTACGGGATCTATCAGGGTAAACGGCACAGGGTTCCGACAACGCCATTCAACTGGGGGAACCTTCGGACAGCGGCGCGGGGTGCTCTCTGGGAAATCCCGCTTCCGTTCCTTGTCATCGGCGGTATCTACTCCGGTCTGTTTACCGCCACAGAAGCGGCCGCTGTCACAGCATTCTATGTAGTGGTCGTAGAATTCTTCGTGTACAGGGACCTGAACATTTTCAGAGACCTCCCCCGCGTGATGAAGGAAAGTATGGTGCTGGTTGGGGCGATCCTGATGATTCTCGGGGCCGCGATGGGGTTGACCAACTATCTGATCGATGAAGAAGTACCGATGAAACTGTTTGAGTTCACTCAAACGTTCATTGAAGATCCGATTTGGTTTCTGGTTGTGTTGAATATCTTCCTGATTCTGGTCGGCATGATGATGGACATCTTCTCAGCCATTATCGTTGTCGTCCCGCTGATCGTGCCGATAGCCCTCGCCTATGGTATTGATCCGGTTCATCTCGGGATTATCTTTCTGGCGAACCTCGAGATAGGCTATCTGACACCACCGGTTGGCCTGAATCTCTTCATCTCAAGCATGCGTTTTGATAAACCTGTGTTTACCGTGGTCCGCTCCACGCTTCCGTACATCGGGATGCTGTTTGTCGCTCTTCTGATTATTACCTATATCCCCGAGCTGAGCCTGTGGCTTGTCGATCTCCTCGGTGTCAACTGACAGCTGTTGTGTTTTCCGGCCAGGCTTACCGCAGGGAGATCGGTTTGTTGATGGTGACCCCACCCGCTCTGAGTATGACGAAGTACTCACCGGCGGGGTACCGGTGACGGTCAAGTTTCAGGAGATGGATTCCTCCCTGCTGTATTTCTCCAACGACAGTCTCCACGAGCGGGTTCGTTGCGTTCCTGGCATCCTGCTGGAACAGAATGGTTACCGGCATCTCCTCCGGGAGCCGGTAGGCGATCAGAATCCCTGAATCTGTCGAATCCAGCATGGCTGACATGGCGACAGGAGCCATCATTATCGTCCGGAACTCCCGGATCTCATCCAGCGTGGATGACACGACTGGTGACGGCGATCCTTCCTGGCTGAACCGGTGGACGGCCGTGACGACATAGTAGAGTGGTCCCGGTTCCGTCGCTGCCGTTGAATCGGTGTAGTGACGGATCGATCGCTCTGTCGTGTGGATCAGAGTGTTCGGGTCCGGAGTCAGACTGTGCGGGATCGTCGAACGGTAGACGTTATAACGGAGGAGCTGACCCGGACCGTTCGGGGGAACGGCTGGTTCACTCCACTCGAGGAAAAGGGAGCCGGTTCCTGTTTGTGTCACGGCAAGTTGCCCGGGACTTCCGGGTGGCTCGGTAACCTTCCACCGCATGACGGGAACGGGTGCAAGGTTCCGATAGCGGTCTCCCAGGGCTGCCATTTCAAGGGTTCGAAACCGGAAGAATGCCTGTCCGGAACATCCGCTGGTGCGGGCAGAGTCGATTTGTTCAGGCAGTTCGGCCAGTATCTCAGGCTTGTACGGGGCGATCCCGGCGTAAACATGGCGTCCCAATCCAGTGGCTGCCCATCGACGGGCCAGGAGGGCGAAATCGGGGTCCGACCCGGATTCTCCCAGGCTCCAGTAGATCTGGGGGACGATGTAATCGACCGACCCGCTCCGCATCCAGCCGGGGGCATTCTGATACACCTCTGAATATCCGGCAGGTACGTCCGTTCTGCCGTTTCCGCCGAAATTCCCAACCGGGGTTGCCCCGACTTTCAACCATGGCTTTGCTGCTGTCGAACTGTCATAGAACGTCCTGAGAAATCTGTCGATGTTTTCCCGCCTCCAGTCATCTTTCGTTCGTCCTTCACCGTACGCAGCATAGTCGGCCTGGTCAGGAATGTTCCTCCCCGGATAGCGGGCGAAGTCAAACTGTATCCCGTCGATATCGTAATTCCGAACGACCTCCATCGACACATCGTACAGGAAATCGTTGACTCCGGCCGTTCCCGGATTGAGCCAAAGCTCTCCTTCATAGGAGAATACCCATTCCGGTTTCGCCCGTGCAATATGAGCCGGAGTTGATGCCTCCGGGAAGCCGGGTCCGCTCACCTTATACAGGTTCACCCACGCGTGAACCTCGAGTCCTGCGGCATGGGCATGGTCGACCAGGAACGCAAGCGGATCCCACCCCGGGGGTGCTCCGAGGGAGCCGGTCAGGTTCTCTGCCCACGGCTCATGTGAGGATCGGTAGTAGGCGTCTCCACGTGCCCGAACCTGGAAGAAAATAGTGTTGAAATTCTCACGGCGGAGGAGCGTGATCATATCCAGAAGTTCTTCCTGCTGGGCCTGCGGGGTGCGACTCCTCGGCCAGTCCAGGGAGGCCGCCGTGGTAATCCAGACCGCGCGCAATTCTTCCATCGTCCCGGGAACGGCGGTCATCGGTAGAAGGGTAAGAGTGACAAGAAGAGAGAGGATCGTCCGAAAGGGCAAGGGGGGATGGCCTGGTGTTTTGTCGAATATAGAAAGAAGGATCCGGAGAAACAAGAAACTCCCGGATCTCCGGCCCTGAGTTTTCTCGGGCCGGAGATTTGGGTGATGCATTTCCGGTCCGCTCTCCTTCCGAACCCGGGTCAGCGGAGGAGAATCATTTTTCTGATCCGTGTGAACTGTGTTCCGTCAGCCCCGGTCGCATCGATCCGGTAGAGGTAAAGACCGCTGGCAACTGTTCCCCCGTCTGCATTCGTACCGTTCCACACCACGCGATGATAACCGGCCGCCTGTTCTCCGTTCACGAGTTCCCGGATTTGTTGTCCGATGGTATTGTACACCGTGACCCTGACGTTGCTCTGCTGAGGCAGGCCGTATCCGATCTCCGTGACTGGATTGAAAGGGTTCGGATAATTCTGATCGAGAACGTAGTGACCGGGGAGCACGTCACCGACCGTTCCTGCAATTCCTGTTACCATGGAATCCACCCGGATTGCGAGCGAGGAAAGATTGTACGTTCCCATCCCCGCGATGACCGTACCGGCTCCCGTCGACGGATCGATCATAACCAGTTCGTTTTCAAACTGCCCGTTACCGGTGATGCCAAACAATTCTCCCTGATCGTCGAACGAAAGAGCTGCAGTGATCCGCAAAGGATCACCCACCTGTCCCACGAGGGTTGCACTTCCGGTTTCGGTGTCGATTGTATAGATCCTGTCCTTCGTGCCGACCGGCGGGCGCTCGGAGGCGAACAGGGTACCTGATCCCGGATCGAACGAGAGAGAACTGTAGTACAATCCCGACGTTCCGATTTCCTCCGCATCTCCCGTTGTCAGATCAAGCCGCCACAGCGTCCCCGCTCCGGCTCCGAATGCAACCACGCCGTACAGAATATCATCCTCCGAAAAGGCGATGGCGCGAAGGAGGGGAACGGGAAACGTCTGCGCGACCACCGCATCGCCATAAGATGCGCTCAGGCGGTATACGGTTCCCGTAACCCCGTCATCCGCCAATCCATACAGCTCTCCGGTCGCCGGGCGCACGGAAAGGGAGGTAACGGCACGGCCCCCCGTCCATCCGATTCCGCTGACCGCTCCCGTGAATCGATCAACGGTGTACAGGGAATCTGTGGCCGCGTAGAGGATACCCGGCGCGGCCTGACCGATGACAACACCAAGGCCGTCGAGGGGGATCCTCAGACTCGCGGTGTTTGTCGCGTTGCTCTCCACAGCGATCGTATCGGAAAATGTACCATGCTCATCAGGTTGAAACAAAATACTCAGCTCCAGAGACTCTCCCGGTCCCACATCAGCCGGAAGATCGGGAACTGAGCTGAACGCGAATCCTTCGTCGCCGACCGAGATTGTCGTCACCGTCAGCGTATCGACCGTCCCCAGGTTTGTCATCGAGAAAACCACCGGACCGCTCGTTGTCCCGGCCTCCACGCGCCCGAAATCAACGGTGCTGTGGGATATTCCGATAACAGCTCCGGTGTTTTCCACGGCATCGGACTCCCAGACACCGCGCCCGTACGTTGCGGCCCTGAGTTTGTTCGTTGCATACTGCATCTCAAGCTCCGTCACGACGACATTCGCCAACCCGTCATTGTATTCGATCCAGTCCGGCGATGCCTGGTCTCTGTACCATACGCCGATATCGGTTCCGACATAGATCCTGTCAGGAGAGTTGTTCTGGAACAGAACGCAGTTGACGGGAACATTCGGCAGGTTGCTGGAGATGTTCGTCCAGGTTGTCCCGCCATCGAGCGATTCATACACCTTCTGACCCGCCGTGTAGCCGGAGGATGTGAACCAGATATGGTCCGGGTCGAACTGGTGGATCGCAATATCGGTTGTTGTGCCCGACCCGGCTGGCCGTGTCAGGGTGGTCCAGTTGGTTGCGCCGCCGTCCGTTGTCCGGTAAATCAATCCACCGGTTCCGGCATAGATGAAGTCAGGGTTCGACGGGGAGATCTCGAGCAGCGTGAGGGTCGAGTTGCCGAAATTCGAGATGATCGACCAGCTCGTGCCCCGGTTGGTGGTTTTCCACACGTGGCGGAATCCGGCGTAGAGTGTCGCCGGATCCTCGGGGTCGATCACATAGGGTGTGATCCATCCCCCGGACTCGGTAATGCCGCCGGAGATCGGGGCCCACGAAATTCCTCCATTCATCGAACGGTAAATATCGCCGTAGTATAATTCTCCATACATGATATCTTCGTCTGAATAATCGATCAACGCTTCCATTCCGTCACCGCCGATCACGTCAGACCAGGTCGTGTTGTTCACCATCTTCGTTCCATTGTCCTGTGCCCCGGCGATCACTCTGTCAGCATCGGTCTGTGAGTTCCCGAAGCGGTAGAACTGGGTAATCCGAAGGCCTGCGCCGAGCCAGCTCCATGTGCTGCCATGATCGGTCGTACGATAGATTCCGCCGTCGTTTCCCGCATAGAGTGTCGAGGTGCCCGTTAGGAAATACAGATCATGCTGGTCGGCATGGATGTTAGCGATGCCGCCGACGGCATACCACATCGTGGAAATCGTCCAGCTCGTGCCGCCATTGATCGATTTCCACACATTGACGCCCCCGGTGTAGATCTCCTCGGCGTCGAGAGGCGACGCGGCGATCGCCAGATCATACCATCCCTGTCCTCCGGTGTCACTTCCGTTCGCTTCCCAGCCAAGCAGATTCGGGCTGTTGGCCCTCATGCTCCATGTGCTCCCGCCGTCTGTGGAGCGGTACACGCCGAGGAAACCGGAGCTGGCGTTTGCCACAAGTGCATAGACATACTCCGGATTGGCTGCAGTCACGGCAAGAGCGACCCGTCGCCCTGCGGTCGGAAATCCTCCCCCCATCTGAGTCCACGAGGCTCCACCGTCTGTTGACCGGAATACATTGCTGAGATTGCCCGAGGCGTACATCGTCGTCGGATCACCCGGCTTGAACTCAAGGTCAAAAATCCGGGTGGAGCTTGTCTGAACCCACGTCGCGCCGGCGTCGGTGCTTCGGTGAATCCCGGAGCCCGCCGCAATCAGAATGTTGCCATCGTCCGGGTTCACGAGGACGCGGTTCAGCAGACTTGTCTGCGACGTTGCCCAGCTCAGACCGGTGGTCTCCCAGGTGACACCACCATCAACCGATTTCATGACGCCGATGCTATAGGTGTCGCTTGCATCCCCGTCACCCGTTGCTATATACATCGTCGAAGGATCCACAGGATCGAAGGCAATATCAGTTACTCCGAGTGTAGGGAGGTGGTCCGTTCCGGTTGTCCATGTGAGGCCGCCGTCGGTCGATTTCCAGAGGCCGCCTCCCGCCGAGCCGACCCAGAGGATGTTCGGGTCGACAGGGTCAGGCCTGACACAACCCAGCCGGCCAAGGCCGGCGTACCCGCCCGGTGAGCTGGATGGACCGATCTCACTCCAGCTGGCGGCAGAGCCCTGGACCGGTTGCAGCTCCCTTTGTGCTACCACCTTTCGGTATTCATTGTAGAGATGCATACTGTTGGGGAACTCTCCGGTCGGGGAAACACGCTGTTCCCAGAACCATTCCCATCGTTTGAACGGTTTCCAGCCCTTTCCTTTTTCCTCAGTGTCACGGGACTTCCAGTAGGTATCAAAGGCGTTCTGAATCGCATAGAAATTCTCACTCTCGCCGGGGGGGACCGTCTCCATCCAGGGCTGCGCCTTTACCATTGACGAAGCGAACAGCAGAGGGAGCGTCACAAAGAGTAAGCAGAAGATTTGTCGGGATATCATAACCGTGTCCTTTGAGGTTCTCGACGATGTTGTCCGGAAGGGAGAGCGATGGGGTTCCTTCATGATAAGGCAAAAAGGCAGAATCCGCAAACAGGCGACCATACCTCGATCGGACAGTCCCTGTGTATTCGGTGTTCCGGCTTTCTTTTGTATATTGTCGGTCAAATGAAGAAAGCACTGTCGAAATACGTCTGTCAGTCCTGTGGCTACGAATCTCCCCGATGGACCGGGAAATGCCCGAACTGCCAGGGATGGAACTCCTTTGTAGAGGAGCTCGCCTCGGGTTCCGCATCATCGGCAAGAAAGCGTTCCCAGGCATCACCCATGGCTGGAGCGGTTCCGATCACCGAAATCACTTCGATTCCCCAGACCAGAATGTCTACCGGCGTGCCCGAGTTCGACCGTGTTCTCGGAGGGGGAATCGTTCCCGGAGCCGTCGTTCTGGTGGGTGGGGATCCCGGGATCGGCAAATCGACGCTGATGCTGCAGATGGCATCCCTTGTGAAAGGAGTGGTCCTGTATGTGACCGGTGAGGAATCGGCCGCCCAGATCAAGCTCCGTTCCGAGCGACTCGGTGTAACACCGGGAGGATCGCTGCTCGTTCTGGCGGAAACCGACATTGATATGGTTGATGCGGTGATCGATCGTGTCCGGCCCGCGGTGCTGATTGTCGACTCAATCCAGACGATGTTCCGGGCAGGGCTGGAGAGTGCGCCGGGAACGGTCGGGCAGGTGCGTGAGGTGGCGGGTCTCATGATGAAGCGGGCGAAGACGCTCGGCACCGCAGTCTTCCTCGTCGGGCATGTGACGAAGGAAGGGGCGATTGCAGGCCCGAAGGTGGTTGAGCACATTGTCGATACCGTACTCCAGTTTGAAGGAGAGAAGCACTATGCGTTCCGGGTGCTCCGGTCGAACAAGAACAGGTTCGGGTCGACCAACGAGATCGGGATCTTCGAGATGGGTGAGGCCGGATTGCGTGAGGTGACGAATCCTTCTGAAACGTTTCTCGCCCAGCGGTTGCCGGGTGCCTCCGGCTCCACCGTGGTTGCCAGCCTGGAAGGGACCCGCCCGCTTCTGCTCGAGGTGCAGGCCCTGGTGACACCCACCAGCTATGGTATGCCTCAGCGTACCGCTACCGGCTTCGATGCAAAGAGACTTCAAATGCTTCTAGCCGTTCTCGAAAAGAGGGTCGGTCTGCACCTCGGTCAATATGATGTGTTTGTGAATATTGCCGGGGGTATCCGTGTGGAGGAGCCGGCGGTCGACCTCGGCGTTGCCGTCTCGATTGTCTCGAGCATGCGTGACCGGTCGGCAGAACAGGATACCGTCGCGGTGGGGGAGGTTGGACTCGGCGGCGAGATCAGAGGAACCAGTCAAATCGAACGTCGGATCCAGGAAGCAAGGAAGCTGGGGTTCAGAAAGGTCATCGTTCCGTCCGGGAACACGAAGAACCTCCGCAGGAGTGATATTGAGATCATCGGCGTGCAGACCATAGAAGATGCAATCGGGAGAATGCTGAATGGATCGTAAACTCGTTCTGGCCACTCATAACAAAGACAAAGCGAGAGAATTGCAGACGCTCTGCTCCGGTTTTGGCCTTCATGTTCTGACCCTCGATGATGTCTCCCCGATCGGAGAGATCATTGAAGACGGAGAGACGCTGGAAGAGAATGCACTCAAGAAGGCCCGGGCCGTGTTCGGAGCAACCGGAATTCCCTCTCTCGCGGACGATTCCGGCCTGGAGGTCCACTACCTGCGGGGCGAGCCGGGAATCTATACCGCGCGGTACTCCGGCCCCGGTGCGTCGTATCAATCGAACTGCAAGAAACTGCTCACCGAAATGCGTGGTGTTCCGCCCCGACGACGCGGGGCACGGTTTCGTACTGTACTTGCCTTCATTGCCGAAGGGACCGAGGAGACGGTCGAAGGGATTTGCAAAGGGACGATCACGGAGGAGCCGCTCGGGAAGAACGGGTTCGGCTATGATCCGGTGTTCCTGCCGGTCGGTGCTCTTCGGACCTTTGCAGAAATGGATCCGGACGAGAAGAACCGAATCAGTCATCGGGGAAAGGCGCTGGAATTGATTCGGCCCTTGCTTTCTGAGTTCTTTGGCAGGGAGGCCGGGCGCTGAACTCTTCGCCTGGTACCCGGGCCTTATTCCTCCTGCCACTCCGTTCTGCTATTCCTGACCTGCCTCGCCGCCTTGCCTTTCGGTTCATCAATTCTTATGTTGTCTAAAAATTTTAGCGAACCAATTTGAAGCTCTTTGCGCGGAAACGTTCTCTCACGCAGGCGTGGAAGTATCGTGCGGACGGAGAGATCTGGAGGATCTATCCGACAGGGACCGACCTTCTTTTCGGTGAGGACCGGGAAACCGGGACAAAGAAGACTGGTTTCTTTTCTCTCAACAGACACACGGGAGACCGGTACTGGTCAGGAGAGAAAGTGCATGAATGGTGGGTTGGTGTTGAAGGGGTGATCGGTGAGACATTGTTTCTACACGGGTTTGCAACTCCGGACATGCCGATGCATCGGGGGATTGTGGCTATCAACGGAAGGACCGGGGAACAGGTCTGGGAGAATCCTGATCTCTGTTTCGAGTACGGAACAAATAATAGCGTCATTGCGTCCAGCGGTGCAGCAGGAAGCAAGACGTTGTTCATGCTGGAGGCTGGAACGGGCGATGTTGTGACGGAATGGAAGGAAGGGTTGGATGTCGGGCCCGACGCGCCGGATGTTTTTCCGGAGCAGACGATCCGGTATCCTGAGCTGTTGACCGATCCTGACCAGTCGAAATTCCGGGAGTACCTGCCTTCATTCTCCGGACCTTCTTCGATCATCGAGGAGAGCGGGTATTCCATCGTTGCCTGCCGGGATAAGCCTGTGGGGGAACAGAGAATCCTGATCTTCGATTCGGGGACCGGCGAGGAACTCTATCGGAATAGAATCACCTCGGAGGAAGGTCCGTTCATCCCCGACTCCTTCCTTGTCCAGGAGTCAATGCTGTACTTCGTGAAAGACAGAAAGGAACTGATTGCCGTGAAACTTCCTTCGGAGGGGAAATGACGCCGGTTGAGCTTGTACGGCCGAAATCGAGTCCCCGGGACCGGAGCACGATTACGATTTATCAGGTTGACGCGTTCACCACAATTCCTCTGACCGGGAACCCGGCCGGGGTGGTGGTTGATGCCGACGGACTCACAACAGAGCAGATGCAGCAGATCGCACGCGAGATGTTTGTCTCTGAAACCGCCTTTATTCTTCCTTCGACCCGCTCGGGAGCCGACCTGCAGATCCGGTGGTTCACTCCGCAAACCGAGGTCCCGCTCTGCGGACATGCAACGATCGCAGGGTTTCATGTGCTCGCACAGGAGGCCCTCTGGAACATGAAAGCGGATGGCCGGTACAGGTTCCAGGTCGAAACGAAGTCCGGGATTCTCCCGGTCGACGTGCAAAAGGGAGCCGCTTCGATCGAAGTCTTTCTCGGTCTTCATCCGCCCGCCTTCACGAGAGCCGGCCAGTATAAACTCGATGCTATGCGGATCCTGAACATCAATCTGGACCAGATCGAGAACCGGATGCCGCTTGTCATGACGGACTACCTCTACGTTCCGATCAGGCGCCTCCACACGCTCTATTCGATGAAACCGAATTTCTCAGCGATGAACCAGTTTCTTTCGAACCGGAATCTGACAGGACTCTGTGTCTTCACAACGGAGACCGTGGACCGGACATCCCATCTGCACTCCAGGTTCTTTGCTCCACCGGTCGGCATCGACGAGGATCCGGTAACCGGTTCGGCCAACGGACCGCTCGGTGCCTACCTTGTGGAATACGGCAAGATCAAACTGGACGGAGAAACGATGACGTTCGTCGGCGAACAGGGAGACGTGATCGGCAGGGGAGGGCGTGTGACGATCGAAGTCACCCATAGGAACAAGAAGGTGAGAGGTGTCCGGATCGGGGGGACGGCGGTCACCGTGCTGAAAGGGAGCATGGTGCTGCGGTAGCAGGAAGGATGGAACCCGGACTGATACCGAAAAAACGGTTCATCACGAATAGGGAAAACAGAATCATCGCTTGAACGCTTCCCCGTCTGTCACCCGCTACATAGATTGATCAAGCATACATATCCCGTCCTCCTGCCGATGGGAGGTGATCTTGGAACAGAAGTTCGGCGGAAGATTTTCACGAATGACAGAAAAGGCGATGGCTGGAAAACCGGGCTTCAACCAAACGAACTGACTCTGAAAAGCCCGTCATCATAGGGCCGGTGCCAAAGGATCCGATCAGCGTGTATCGTAACGTTTCCGCCTCCTCCGTGTTCTATTCCATCTGGAACCCCGAGACTTGATGCGCACCCCCGCGTATCCTATATTAAACTCCAACCCTGGCACTCCTTTCTTATCCATGATGGGAATAAACCGCCGATGACAGTGCAATCGATACTATTTGCAGGAGTCCTCATTGCTTCACTTGCCATGTTCGTCCGTCGGGCAGGCCATCTGATCGGCTATCTGAAAATCGGGAAGAAGGAGGATCGCTTCGACCGGGTGGGAGAGCGGATGGCGAATGTCCTCAGGATTGCTTTCGGCCAGACAAAATTGCTGAGAGAGCCGGTTGCCGGCATTCTCCACTTCCTTGTTTTCTGGGGATTTGTCATCCTCCTTGCGGCCGTCCTGGAATCGATCGGCGAAGGACTGATCCCCGGCTTCTCCTTTGCATTTCTCGGGCCGCTGTACGGGCCTCTTGTGTTCCTCGAGGATCTGTTCGGTCTGTTCGTGACGATCTCAGTCCTCATCTATCTTTACCGGCGTGTGCTGTCACCCCCAGCGCGCCTGCAGGTCTCAGGACACTCGAAGTGGGACGCTATCTTCATTCTTTCGATGATTCTGGTTGTTATGGTGACCATGTTCGGCCAGAATGCAACAAGGATGCTTCTGACAGGGCCAGATGAAGCGCGGTTTGTATCGCTGGCTATCTCCGGATGGTTTTCCCCTGAAACGGCGGAGACCTGGTACCATCTTTTCTTCTGGGGACACATGCTCGCCGTTCTCGGGTTTCTGAACTACCTTCCCTACTCGAAGCATCTGCATGTTCTTACTTCGATTCCGAACGTCTATTTCTCTGACCTGAATCCGCGAGGTGCGTTGAAAAAAATCGACCTCGCCGACGAGTCGCTGACGAAATGGGGGGCGACCGATGTTGAGGATATGACCTGGAAGCAGCTGCTGGACGGTTATACCTGCACCGAATGCGGCCGCTGTACAGCTGCCTGTCCGGCCCACACGACGGGGAAACTCCTCAGCCCGCGCAAGATCATCGTCGATATCCGCTCGCGTACATTTGAAAAGGCGGCGGCAGGTGATGAGGGGGGATCTCCGCATCAGCTTCTCGATAATTTCATTACCGAACAGGAGCTGTGGGCCTGTACTTCCTGCATGGCATGCGTCCAGGAATGTCCCGTCATGATCGAGCATGTGGATTCGATCGTCGACCTGCGGAGAGGGCTCGTGCTGAATGAGTCCCGGTTCCCGGAAGAGCTGAAAGCTCCCTTCTCCAATCTCGAGCGCAATTTCACACCATGGGGGTTCGGCCACGCGGCCAGGGCTGATTGGGCTGAGGGGAAGGAGATTCCGCGAATGAGCGATGGCGGATCACCGGACGTCCTCTTCTGGGTCGGCTGCGCCGGAGCTTACGATGCAAGATACCGGAAGGTCACGGAAGCGTTTTCCGAGCTGATGAAGATGGCGGGGGTCAGTTTTGCCATCCTGGGCACCGAAGAGAAGTGTACCGGCGATCCGGCCCGGAGGATGGGGAATGAATACCTCGCGCAGATGCTGATGACGGAGAATGTGCAGACGCTGAACAAATACCGGGTGAAGAAAATAGTCGTGACCTGCCCCCATTGCCTCCAGTCACTCGGAAAGGAATATCCTCAGTTCGGAGGGAACTACGAGGTGGTGCATCACACGGTCTTCCTCAAAGAGCTGATCGATGAAGGGAAACTGAAGATGTCTCCCGAGAAGGTCGACACCATCACGTTTCATGATCCCTGCTATCTCGGACGGTACAACGATGAATATAATGCGCCCCGTGATCTCGTGAACAGTGTCGGCAAGGCGAGCGTGGAGATGGATCGTTCACGGTCACGCAGCTTCTGCTGTGGTGCGGGCGGCGGTCAGATGTGGATGGAAGAACGTGAGGGAAAACGGGTCAATATCGAGAGGACGGAGGAGGCGCTGGCGACAAACGCAAACGTGATCGGCACAGGGTGCCCGTTCTGTATGACGATGATGACCGACGGCGTCAAGGCGAAGGAAAAGGCAGATGATGTGAAAGTGAAGGATGTTGCGGAGCTCGTTCTCGAAGCGGTCAGGGCCTCGTAGGTTGTGGAGATACTGAACCTCATTCCGGTTGCCGGGGGCGTTGCTCTGCTGTTGTTCGGCCGGCGGCTCTTCTGGCTGCTCGTTGCCTCGGCGGGATTTCTTGCCGGATTCACTTTCGTTACTCTCTTTCTGGAAGAACCATCCACCACAAGCGCGCTCGTAGCGGGTCTCCTCGCCGGTGCTGCCGGAGCACTGATCGCGTTGTTTGCTCAGAAGGTTGCGGTGACGCTTGGTGGATTTCTGGCCGGCGGCTATGGACTGATGGTGCTCGCGGGCGGGGTTCCCGGGATCAGTTCGATTCCTGAATGGATTCCGTTCCTCGTTGGAGGCGTGATTGGTGCGTTTCTGATCCGGATTGTCTTCGAGTGGACGCTGATCGTGCTGACTTCGCTCATTGGAGCGATCCTCGTTACCCATTTCCTCAGTGTCGGACCGGCATTTCTGGTCCCCCTCACCGTGCTGGTTGCGGTTGTTGGCATTGTCATTCAGGCCCGCTCAAAAAGAAGAAAATAAACTGATCGATCAGGAGGTGTGATGAAAAGAATCGTGGCAGCGGCAATGCTGCTTGGTCTGCTCTCATCATTTCAGGCTGTGTCGGAAGAATCGACGCGGCCGGCATGGATTTCCGCTTCGGTGGAGAGGATGACGTCTGAACTGTCGGAGACTTACGGACCGGAAGTCCGCGCCCGGGCTGAGAGAGGCTTGCAGCAAATGGCGGATTTCTGGCGGGAGGAAGATGGTGACGCAGGCGTCTTCGAAGAGTTCGCCAGAACACAGTTCGCTGGAGACCAGGCCTCACGAGACACGATGTTCGCCCGGTTCGACCGGCTTCTTGAAGTGCTCGACGGTCATATGCTCGAGATCATCCGGGAGCTTCGACAGCAGGTTGATCTGGACTATGGTCCGATTCAGCCCTATGACGAGATATTTGCCGCCTACGATCCATCCGCTCACCTGGCGGACGATCTGTTCCGGAACAAGATTGCTTTCACGGTGCTCCTCAATTTTCCGGTGACGACGCTTGAACAGCGCCTCGAGGAGGGAAAGAACTGGACGAGGAGGGAGTGGGCGGAAGTCCGGCTTGCCCAGCGGTTTGCGAAACGTGTTCCTGCCGATGTGAACCAGGCCCTCTCGGAAGCGGGGGCGGAAGCAGACCAGTATATTGCACAGTACAACATCTGGATGCATCATCTGCTGACGAACAACGGTGAACGGCTTTTTCAACCGAAGCTGCGCCTTCTTTCCCACTGGAACCTCCGGGATGAAATCAAGGCGAACTATAGTCTGCCGGATCAGGACCTTGCGTTGCGGAAACAGCGTCTGATCCAGAAAGTGATGGAACGAATCGTCACGCAGACGATTCCGGGACAGGTCGTTGATAACCCGCATGTTGACTGGAATCCTTACACCAATGAGGTGACCCTCGCGACCGTGAATGATTCGGATCGCGAACCTCCTGCCGGTCTGAAGCCGGACAACATGGCGGAGCCGGATACCAGGTACCAGGTTCTGTTCAACACATTCCACGCGGCACAAAAGCTCGACCCCTATTCGCCATCTGCCCCGACGCATATTGCCCGAAGGTTCGACGAGGACAGGGAGATTCCGGAAAAAAGGGTTCGGGAGATGCTCGAAGCGGTCGTATCGTCACCCCTGGCGGCCCAGGTCGGCCGGCTGATCGAAAGCCGCCTAGGCCGTCCCCTCGAGCCGTTCGACATCTGGTACAACGGGTTCAAGGCGCGGGGCGCGTATACAGAAGAAGAGCTGGACCGGATCACCGCTGAGAAATATCCGACCGCCGCGGCATACTGGGAAGATATCCCGAATCAGCTGGTCAAACTCGGGTTCACAGAGGCACGAGCGAGGTATCTTGCGGACCACGTGGTTGTCGATCCGGCGAGAGGATCCGGCCATGCCTGGGGTGCCGCAATGAGGAGCGCCAAAGCGCATTTGCGGACACGGGTTGAAAAAACCGGAATGAACTACAAGGGATACAACATCGCCGTCCATGAACTCGGCCACAATGTGGAGCAGGTCTTTTCATTGAACGAGATCGACTACGTCCTTCTGCAGGGTGTCCCCAACACGGCGTTCACCGAAGCGCTGGCGTTCGTCTTCCAGGGCCGGGACCTGGAATTGCTCGGACTCTCGACGCCGGACGCCGCCAGCCGCGCGCTTGAAACGCTCGATGACTTCTGGGGTACCTATGAAATCGCCGGCGTGGCGCTGGTCGACATGGCGGTCTGGCACTGGATGTATGACCACCCTGAAGCAACAGCATCGGAGTTACGGAAAGCGACGATACGCATTGCCCGTGAGACCTGGAACAAATATTATGCTCCGGTCCTCGGGTCGAAGGATGCCGACCTTCTTGGTGTTTATTCTCACATGATCCATTCGTTCCTCTATTTGCCGGATTATCCGATCGGGCATCTGATTGCCCATCAGATTGAGGAGCAGGTTGAGACGTCCGGTAACCTCGGTTCGGAATTCGAGAGAATGGCAAGGTACGGATCACTTGTTCCCGACCTCTGGATGATCCATGCAACCGGGAAGCCTGTCGGACCGGATGCTCTTCTCCACGCCACGGAAAAAGCGCTCAAGGAGGTCCGGTGACCCGCTGGGTGACAACGCTTATTGTCGCGAACCTTGCCATTTTCCTCCTGACGTTGTCCAACCCGATTCTAATCAGGGAGTTCGCGTTTCTCCCGGTGGAGATCCTGGTGCGCCCCTGGACTCTGGTGACATATATGTTCCTTCACGGAGGATGGAGCCACATTCTGTTCAATATGATCGGGCTCTTCTTCTTCGGCCCGCCACTGGAGACTTTTCTCGGCGAGAAGAGGTTCCTCCTGTTGTACGGGATCAGCGGACTGGCAGCCGCGGTTCTATCCGGTGTTTCCCCCTTTACTCCGATCATCGGAGCGTCCGGTGCGGTGTACGGAGTCTTCCTTGGATTTGCTTACTTCTGGCCGAAACAGATGATCTACATCTGGGGCGTCTTCCCGATTCAGGCCAGGTGGCTGGTTGTGATCATGACAGGGTTGTCCCTTTACGGAGGATTCGGAGGGGCACCGGACGGCATTGCACATTTCGCGCACCTTGGCGGTTTTCTCGGCGCCTGGCTCTACCTTCGCTGGGCAGTCCAGAAGGCACGGGAAAACGTGTCGAGACCTGAAGTCGTGAAGGTCAGCCGGTCTGATATCGAACGCTGGAAGGCGATTGACGGTGAACGGCTCCATGATGTGAACAGGGAAGAGCTTGACCGGATACAATCGAAGCTCTCGGGTGAGGGGGCATCCGCGTTGACGCCGGCAGAAAAGGCGTTTTTGGACAGGTTCAGCGACCGCTGACACTTCACATTTTCGGCTCTATTTGGTATCTTGTTCGACACCTCTTCGTTCCTCTTCCATTTCGTCACAAACGGAGCAGATCAATGAAACAGTTTCTCATTACGGGGGTTGGCATGGCTATGATTGCGGCCAGCGTCCCCCCCGCCACGGCTCAGTCCATATTCCCGTATCAGCATGAGAAACGGGTGCTGGAGAACGGACTGACGGTGGTCATGATCCCGATGGAAAGCCCGGGCCTCGTCGCATACTACTCTGTCGTACGCACCGGCAGTCGCGATGAAGTCGAAAAGGGAAAATCGGGCTTTGCCCATTTCTTCGAGCATATGATGTTCCGCGGCACGGAGAATTTTCCCGGTCCTGTCTATGACAGCATCATGACCAGCATCGGCGCGGATGCGAATGCTTACACGACCGATGACTATACGGCCTATCATCTGAACTTTGCTAAGGATGACCTCGAACGGGTCATCCAGCTCGAGAGCGATCGTTTCCAGTTCCTTCATTACACGGAAGCTGATTTCCAGACGGAGGCGGGCGCCGTCTACGGGGAATATCGCAAGGGTATCACCAGTCCCTGGTGGGTTCTGAATGAGTATATGCAGAACCTCGCGTACGATGTTCACACGTACAAGCATACAACCATCGGCTTCGAGCCGGACATCAAGGCGATGCCGCAGGCATTCGAGTATGCCGGCTCCTTTTTCAGCCGGTACTACCGTCCTGACAATGTTGTCGTTGTCGTGGCCGGAGACTTCAATCCGGATGCCACCTTTGCCCTTATTGAGAGGTACTATGGCGGATGGGAGAAAGGATATGTCAAACCGGCCATTCCCGCGGAACCGAAACAGCGGGCTCCGAGGGACGGTGAAGTCCGGTACGGCGGAAAGACGCTTCCCATCATCGATGTCGCCTTCAAGGGGGATCCATTCGATCCGGAGAACAGCGACTATGTGGCAGCCCTTCTGCTCGGAGACCTCGCGTTCGGAGAGAACAGCGATCTGTACAAGAAACTGGTGATTCAGGAGCAGAAGGTGCAGTTCATTGCAGCCAGCACGCCGATGAATCGCGATCTTCCGCTGTTTGAGATCTACTCGATGGTGAAATCAGAAAACGATATCGGGTACGTCAAGGATGAAATCTCCAGAGTCCTGAAGCAGTTCCAGACCGTTGCTGTTGATACGAAACGGCTGGATGACCTGAAGAGACGGAACAAGTACAGCTTTCTGATGGGCCTCGACACACCGGACAACGTCGCCGGGGGTCTTGCCCGCCTCGTTGCGCTGACAGGTGGCATTGATGTGGTCGACGGGCTTTATGCAAAGATGGATGAAGTCACCCCAGACGACATCATGAAGGCGGCGAACAAGTATTTTACCCCAGAGCGGCGGACGACCGTTGTCCTGAAAGGAGCGAAGTAATGAAACGATCAGATATTGCGCTCACTCTCGCGGGAGTTCTGGCCGCGACCATGGTCAGTGCCTGCTCACCGTCGGCAGAGGACACGGTCCTTCTGCCGGTGAAGAACGATCCGAGCATCTCGTTCAGGATATGGTTCAAAGTCGGCTCACAGAATGATCCGGTCGGCAAGGAGGGGCTGGCGCAACTGACCGCCTCGATGCTCACCGATGCATCCACAACGAACAACAGCTACGAAGAGATCCTGGACAAGCTGTATCCCCTTGCTGCAAATTATGATGCGGCGACCTCCGTCGAAATGACGGTGGCCAGCGGGAGGACTCACCGTGACAATGTCCTGGAGTTCTATCCTCTCTTCATGGATGCCCTGCTCCGGCCGGCCTTCAGAGAGGAAGACCTCGAGCGGATCAGGAGCCAGATGCTGAATTATCTGGAAAACTCCCTCCGGTATGCAAGTGATGAAGACCTGGGCAAGGCGGTTCTGTACAACGACATCTTTGCCGGTACGCCCTACGGGCACCTGACAGCAGGAACGGTTAAGGGGATCAGGAGTATCACGATCGACGATATCCGTTCGTTCTATCAGCAGCATTTCACCCGTGAGAATTTCGTCATCGGTCTTGCAGGCAGCTATGATGACAATCTGCTGGAGATGATCCGGGGAGACCTGGCCTCACTGCCTGAAGGTCATGGTCTTCAGATCGATAAACCGAAGCCGGCACCGATCGACGGGATGCAGGTAACGATTGTCGAGAAGGATGCTCCGGCAACGGCGATCAGCATGGGCTTTCCGATCGACATTGTGCGCGGAAGCCGGGAATGGTACGCTCTTGCCGTCGCCAATTCCTGGCTCGGTGAACACCGGAACTCGAGCAGTCATCTGTATCAGGTGATCCGGGAGGAGCGGGGATTGAACTACGGAGACTACTCGTACATTGAGAATTTCCCCGAAGGGAGCAGGCGGCAGATGCCTCCGCAGAACGTGTCGCGCCGGCAGCAGATCTTCGAGATCTGGATCAGGCCGGTTCCCCATGAGGTCCGCCATTTCGCGATTCGCGCAGCGCTTCGGGAGTTCAGGATGCTCGTGGAAAACGGGATGACCGGGGAAGATTTCGAACTCACCCGGAACTTCCTGAGCAAGTATGTGCTTCATTATGCGCCGACAACAATGGAGCGGCTCGGTTATGCCCTGGACGACCGGTTCTACGGCGTACAGGGAAGTCATCTCGAACTCTTCCGGAAGATGATGGGTGAGGTGACACTGGAGGATGTCAATTCCGCAATCAGGAAATACTGGCAGTACGGAAACATGCAGATCGCGATCATCACGAAGGATGCAGAGGGGATGAAGGAAATGCTCGTGAGCGATGTGGAAAGTCCGATAACCTACAGCTCGCCCAAAGCGGCATCGGTCCTCGAGGAAGACAAGGAGATCATCCGGTTTCCGCTTGACATCAAAGCGGAGAATGTGAAAATCGTTGAGGTGGGAGGGTTGTTCGAGGAATAAACGAAGCATACCGGTCTAGCCAGAAAGCAGCCCTGCCGGCAACGGCGGGGCTGTTTAATATCAGGCGCCGGCACATCAGTGATAGAAAAAGGATCGAACTGAAAACAGCTTTCT